>NZ_MCYD01000881.1:0-3084 GCF_002876325.1 Vibrio sp. 10N.261.52.A1 | reverse complement strand
ATAATTTATTAATTAAAAATCAGGCATATACCCTAGAATTACAGTTGAAAAACTAAAAAACGCAAAAAAACGCATACAAGACATGGATAACCATAATGACCCTTGGGATAAAATACGCTGGCATAATGAAGAACACTTCTCCATTGACGAAGTTGAATTTCATTTGGTTTCTTGGGGGAGTCCAAAAAAGAAAACTACGGAAAATAATTTCGTTCTAGTTAAAGACCCTTCATTCGCCCAATCAATGGCACGAATCTGTACTCCTTTGAATCCCAAAAACATTATTGAGTTTGGGGTATATCACGGGGCGAGTCTCGTTTTACTCGATAAGATTTACACCCCTGACTCCATCATAGGCATAGACGAACGTCGAGAACACCCAGCCTTAAGTCAATACCGAAAGGGGCCTTCAGCACACTCTGTAATAGAGCCTTATTGTGGAGTCAAGCAAGAGCATACCGACAAGATCATTCAAATATTAGAATCACACTTCCCCCAAAAAAATGTAGACCTGATTATTGATGATTGCAGCCATTTATATGAACCAACAAAAGCCGCTTTTTTGACATCATTCCCTTATCTAGATTCAGGTGGGATATACATCATAGAAGATTGGGGGTGGGCGCACTGGCCGGGCGAATTTCAAAAGAAAGAGTTGTTTCCCGGAACGCCTTTAAGTAAATTGATTTTCGAATTACTCATTCTTCAAAGCGTCATTCCAAATGTCATAGCTAAAATTGAAACTGATTATAATCACGTTGCTATTACTAAAGGAGAAAAGAGCAGCCACAATAGCGAAAAGTTATTTGAACTAATAAAATGCAAGAGCTCAATTCACATTGAGAAACAATGATAAGTTCCTACACTATCTTAGCTTTAGCTATGACTTTAAGTTCATTAGACAAATGGACTTCACGAGCCTTTCTAAAGAAAAATCCTTTATGTAATGAATACTTACTCGCCTATCAAATCACATGCAGTTTACTAGTTGCGCTGTTTGTTATCTTCGAAATCGAACAAATCCCTACAAAATTCGACAATACAAGTGAACTTTGGGAGCTATTGCTTTTAAGTATATTCAGTGTTTTCTCATGGCTTGGGTTTGCATACTCGACCTTTAGAGCTCGTGCTTCAATTGAATTGGGCTCTGTCTCGATAATCTCTAAAACAAAGATCCTTTGGAGTGCTCTGTTCGGGGTTAGCTTTTTTAATGAGACACTGACTTCCCTTCAAATGACTGGCGTTATACTGATACTTGTCGCTTCACTGCTCATCAGCACAAGTAACAACATGAATCTTCTTTTTTCAAACAATCTACACGCGTGGCTCGCGCCAATCTTTCTCACTCTAGCCATTGGGTTTGATAAAGTACTTACGTTGTACTTACCTACTAGCGTTATCCTTTTTATTGGTTTTTCTGGAACCGCTTTTTTGACGCCTCTACTATTTAAAGTTCATTATAGGTTAATCAAAAAAGTTCTCTTTAACGCCGTAATAACAGCAACTTGCGGAACAGCAAGCTACTATTTTCTCTTAAAATTGCTTAACACTAGCGCTTTTAGTTTAGTCATGGTTTTATTCCAAGGAGCCTTCATCCTCGATATTCTTTTTGGTTACTTCTTTTTAAAAGAGCGCACGAACCTTAAAACGAAAATAGTCTCTTGTTTATTCGCTACCCTTGGTATTTTAACTTTGGTTTCATAACTCACACTTACTGACGAAACGCCAAGTATGACTGCCCCTAAACAAAAATTTCACCCAAAAAACCTAACCTTAAAATTTAATGTATTCAGTGGAGAAGTTAACTTGGCCATGAGTTAGAAGCTTTACAGCCTCCTTGTTTTAAATCCAGCCTCGCTCAGCAAAAGACACCACACTTTCAAACGAAACCACAAAGTGGTCCAGAACTCGGATATCCACCAAGGCTAACGCATCCGTTAATTGACGGGTAATATGGCGGTCAGCTTGACTTGGGGTGGTGTCGCCACTTGGGTGATTATGATAGAGAATAACCGCACCAGCATTCGTGGCCAACGACGCTTTCACGACTTCACGCGGGTAGACAGAAGCGGCATTAACGGTGCCGTAGAACATCTCTTTGATGCGTAACACTCGATGTTGGTTATCGAGGAAGATAACCCCAAACACTTCAGACTCACGAGCGGCCAAGGACGTTTAGCAGAACGATTTCACCAATTCAGGCGAGGTTAATGGCGTTTGTTCTGAAATAAACAGTTTGGATTTAAGAATGCTTGAGGCCTGGTCAAGGATGCCCTTTTCTTCTGATGTGAATAACGAAATATTTGAGGATTGAATACGTTTTGACATGGTATTTCCTTTCGGTCTTGGTGAGCGTCTGACTGTCCGTACCCAGTTGCAGGTTCTGTAGCGCAAGGGCGCGCAGCGGCGAAGCCTCCCTTGCGCGAGGGGTTTCAAATGGGACGGTTTAAAGGAAGTCGCGTCAACATGCCAAAAGGACAGCCTAAGCGTGTACCTCAACCCATAGAACGTCACCCAGTTAAAAAGGCTCCTTACCCACCAAGAAGGTGCCCTGCTGATTACTCGACTTGCGCCACTCGATAACGTTGACCACTTAGTACAGGACCGAACAAGGCGTTGCTCGTCGAAAACACAACCCGTTCGAATGCCGCGAACGGCCAGAATATCGAAATAAAGTCCAGACACACTAATGACCTTCTCTTATGAGTGTTTGATGACGTTACACAATAAGCAGACCTCAGTCGTCATACAGAGAAGAGAGTAAAAACTTTGCCGACTCGCGATGCTCGAAGGTTGTTTCTCTCGTCCTTTCCGTTTTCTTCGCGTAGGCGTAGTCTTCTCGCATCTGCTTAATGGTGGTAGTGTTATCACACACACTGATACTCACCCCCTCCCCTCGGTTGCCTTCCTCTAGTGTTAAAGAGTCGGTATACCCAAACTCATTCACCAAAATCTCATGAACCTTGACGGCCTTTACGGTGGAGTCAAAGTCGGTCGAATTCACCCAAATCACGTGCAGGGATATGTCAGCGGATACTGTAGAACGCACTTTCATTTGACCCCCTAAGCGCCAAAACGCACATC
>NZ_MCYD01000880.1:0-8046 GCF_002876325.1 Vibrio sp. 10N.261.52.A1 | reverse complement strand
CTAATATGGTATCAACAGCCCAAGCAATGCAACCAATGGCAATGCAACATTAACTTATTTTTCTGAACTTATTTTGGCTCAAATATTGCAAAATTCCATCGGAGGTGAGTTTATGGAAGTAATAAGTTTCTTAGTCGGGTCTTTATGTGGGTTTGTTTTTATGCTGCCTTGTCTTATAGCGTTGGTTCAATAAATTCAAATTTGAGAGTCAAAATGAAAATGAGATAGGAATATGATAATAAAAAGCGCATTAAAATTTATGACCCATGAAGCGATCGTGTTATCTGTTATCTTCATTAATGCTGTTGTGATGGTCGCACTTGAAACAACACCAACATTACCAAAGACTATCGGCTATTGGATTCTTTGGGTAGACTTCGTTTGCGTGCTCTATTTTGCAGTGGAACTTGGTGTCAAATGGACAGATTTGGGTACTAAGGGTTACTTTTCTGATAATTGGAATAAACTAGACTTTTTAATAGTAATACTGAGTATCCCGGTCCTCATTGAACCTTTCTTAAGTGGTGGTATTGGATGGTTGGGTGACATGGCCATTCTTCGCCTCGCTCGTTTTTTGAGACTATGGCGAATTCTCCGTTATGTCTACACTTCGGAAACATACAAGTGTCTGCGTATCCCAGTAATCCTTCTGATTGTTTTAACAGCCTTTACTATGCTGATTGATAGCAGCAAAGACTTAATATCAGATATTTACCCTCAGATTAAGCTCACTTTGAATGTTTTGCTTGTACTCAGCCTCACTTTTTTACTCGTTAGGATGTTACGAGTTTTATTTTCTACATTTTTTCACAGAAAACTCACTCAAAATCCTTACAACTTTGACAGCTCTCTTGTCGATTTTATATGTCTGATCGCGGTTGTTTTGACATCATTAAACGGAATAATGATAGCAATAAGCACTGCAGGTCATGATCCCTTCGCTCTCCTCGCTGGTTTGGGGATCGGAGGTATGGCAATCGCATTTGCTGCACAGGACGCAGTGGCAAACATTATCGCAGGAATAATGTTACTGGTTCAAAAACCATTCAGAACAGGAGATTGGATTTGTATTAATGGAAATACAGGAGCCGTACATCATATCGGACTTAGATGTACAGTTTTAGAAGAGTTTGGCGGGGAACACTTAACATTCCCTAATAAAATATTTATGGATAGTCCTGTCAGAAATATAGACAAAAGAGGCTTTTACTTACTATCGGGGAGTATTCGACTGCATCATAAAACCAAGCATAATGAAATTAATGAAGTCATAGACATGATGAAAAAAATATGTACCGAACATCCTGAGCTATATAACGACTGTGGCGTGCGCTTCGAAGGATTTGGAGAAGCATGCTTCCCTGTTTCATTTTGGATGTGTGTTAAAGAATGGAGCCAGAGTGAACAAATAATATATCGAGACCGTTGGGAAAAAATAAGAGTGGTTGAGCAGGATTTTTATATCAAACTAGTGAAGGGGGTAAATGAAAAAGGGATTACGTGTGCAATGCCAATTCGCGAAATGGTGGAAGAAAACAAAACATCACCGCTAACAGAAAAGGACGGATACCATGAAAATTAAACATCTATTAATACTACTAACGTTGCCATTTGTGCCTTATGAAGTACTAGCAGCTGCTACAGAAAATATTGAACAAATTGCAGGGTCGATTGATTTAACTTCGGTAGAATCAACCGCATCTGATGTAGGGGTTACTGCTGTTGCAGTCAGTGCCACTGTAAAGGCTGTTGGTATAATTAAGAATGTTATTAACCAAGCCTAAACCTATGCGTTACGATTGATGCGAGTATAGTAGTATCCTTACTGTACTCGCGACGTCGAAATAATACCTTAACACTCAAAGATAGTGGTTAGCCCCTGGGCTGACCAAACGTCAAATTTAGCTATGTACCAGCTCCTGCTAGAAATCAAATGTTTCAGCTTTTAACACCGCAACCTTTAATCACTAACTGGGTGATAAACTCAGCGGCTTCTTCGTAATCTTTATCATCGAGCTTATCTTTCTGCATGACACTGCAAATCTGCCAGCCAAAATCGGCATAGGTTTGGGTTGCCGCCCAAATGGTAAACAGCAGGTGATGCGCAGGTACGTCGTCCATCAGCCCTTTTGCCGACCACGTCGAGAACTTATCGAGGATCATCTGCGATTGGTTATACAGCTCATCGCCGATCTCTGTCGGAAGCACTTTAGCGCCCGACATCACTTCATTGGCAAACACTTTAGAAGCGTATGGATGGTCGCGTGAGATGATTAACTTAGTTTGAATATATTGAGATAAAGCTTCAACGGGATCGTTCAGCTCTTCAATAGGACGAGAGGCTTCAAGTAACGGCTGCGTGACGGTTTCTAGAACGGCATTGTAGAGCTTGTCTTTCGAGCTGAAGTAATAGAATACGTTGGGTTTGGGAATGTCGGCCGCCTTCGCGATATCCGCCATTTTGGTTGCGGCATAACCATGAGTAGCGAATTGTTCGCACGCCACTTCGATGATTAAATCTTGATTCTTTTGTCTGATCCTAGACATATGACTTCCTTTACAGCTCATTACTTAAACCATAGTAATCAACGTGCTTCATTAGTCCAGAAGATAATTCAAGAACTCAAGGTCACCGCATTGATAACAAAAAAGGGTCGCCCCTATGCACTGAGGAGCGACCCTTTTATCCGGTTGCTAAAGAATCAATATTGCACGGAAGTCATTGACGTTAGTCAGGGTAGGCCCTGTCGTCAGCAGAACGCCCGTTTGCTTGAAAAAGTCATAACTATTATTCGCCTCTAGATAATCATCGGCTTTGAGTGTTAAGCGAGTACCTTCTTGCCAAGTTTCTGGTGTTATCCATGCCCCAGCATTGTCTTCCACACCGTCAATACCATCCGTATCAGCGGCCAACGCGAATATGTTGTCCTGCCCTTTCAGTTCGTTGTACAAACTTAAAAGGAACTCACAATTGCGCCCACCACGACCGTTTCCTTTAACCGTGACTGTTGTTTCACCACCTGAAAGCAATACACAAGGAGTCTCGAATGGGTGCTTATTATTAGCGACTTGTTTAGCTAATGCTGCGTGCACCTTCGCTACTTCTCTCGCCTCTCCCTCGATACAATCACTCAACACATACGCAGGAATACCCAAACCTTCAGCCTCTGCCGCCGCAGACTCAAGTGCAGACATTGGAGTCGCGATAATATGGTGCTCAGCGTTGTTCCAACAAATGTCATCAGGCTTTACGGTTTCAGATTCTGGGTTATTCAGCCATTCAAATGCCGAGCCTGGTATTTCTATTTGGTAGCGTTCCAATATGGCGAGGGCGTCAAAACGCGTGGTGGTGTCTGGTACGGTTGGTCCAGAGGCAATCACACTGATGTCATCACCCGGCACATCGGAAATCGCCAATGACACCACTCTTGCTGGATATGCTGCTTTAGCAAGTCGGCCGCCCTTTATCGAAGATAGATGCTTACGAACACAGTTCATCTCATCAATAGCTGCACCAGATTTAAGCAGTGCTTTGTTGATTTGTTGCTTCTCTGCCAAGCTAATATCGCCACCTGGCAAGCTAAGTAATGCGGAGCCACCTCCTGACAAAAGACATATCACAGTGTCGTCTTCACTTAAGTTGCTCACCAACTCCAACATCCGGTGACTAACTTCAAGCCCCATCGCATCAGGAACTGGATGCGCCGCTTCGATCACCTCGATGTACTCACATGGTGCGAGATGTTCATAACGAGTCACAACCAAGCCTTCTAAATCACGTAGCGCAAGGTCTTGCTGTTTCTTGGCTTGCCATACGGCTTCCAATTCAGCGGCCATCGATGCTGCTGCTTTCCCTGCCCCGATAACGACAGTTCGCCCAGCTTGATTTGCCGAGCGATAAAATATGTCTTGAGGGAGAAAAGATTCGATGTGATTTTTGGGTAGTGCCTGGTTTACAGCACTCGAGAAAAGGGTTTGCAGAAACTGCTTAGCATCAATGTCCATCAGCCACTCCTTAGTTGACGGAGGAAAAAAGAACCCCAATACAAGGCGAAAGGGTGCCTGCTAAGATTAAGTTGGAAAGGAACAACTTCAACCTTTGCCTCGTATCGGGAACGCGTATAAAAGGAGACGAAACTACGCGATTTATAAACAAACTGTTTGAAACTGGGGGCTAACTTATCGAAGCTAGCCCGGATTCATTGGTTTTGGTTTCAGCAGAAACGACAAACCAATTATTGAGACGGATTACTCGTTAAGGATTAGCGAATTGAGTGATCAGAACGCTTCTCTATCGCTTGAATCAGCGCAGAGTGGTCCCAACCTTCACCGCCCATTTCAGCACATTCGCCAAATAGCTCTTGCGCGATGGCTGTGTTTGGCAGCGCAACGCCTAGCTCTTGTGCGCCCGTTAGCGCAAGGTTTAGATCTTTCTGGTGAAGCGAGATTCTAAAGCCAGGGTCAAATGTGCCTTCCACCATGCGTTCACCGTGCACCTCAAGGATCTTAGAGTTAGCGAAGCCACCCAGTAGAGCCTGGCGAACTCGCGCTGGATCAGCACCGGCTTTTGATGCGAATACTAGCGCTTCAGAGACCGCTTCAATGTTCAGTGCTACGATGATCTGGTTGGCAACCTTACAAGTTTGGCCAGCACCGTTATCTCCCACTAGCGTGATGTTTTTGCCCATCACTTCAAATAGAGGTCGAGCTTTATCAAAAGCGTCTTGCTCACCACCCACCATAATTGTCAGTGCGGCATTGATCGCGCCCACTTCACCACCAGAAACCGGAGCATCAAGATATGACGCACCACCTTCGTTGATACGTGCTGCAATGGCTTTCGTCGCGATAGGTGAGATAGAACTCATATCGATAACTAGCTTACCCGTTGCTCCACCAGCAGTAAGACCTTGCTCGACACCGTTATCACCAAACAGCACCTCTTCTACTTGAGGGGTGTTCGGCACCATAAGAATAATGACATCCGCCTGTTCCGCAGCTTCGGCTGGGGAATGACAAACCGTTGCGCCTGCTGCAACCAGCTCGGCAGGAGCTGCATTGAAATGATCCGAAAGAATCAAGTCGTGCCCCGCTTTTTGAAGGTTACTCGCCATAGGTTTACCCATGATGCCAGTTCCGATAAATGCAATTTTAGACATGTTGTTCTCCTTAACGTTTGAGGGTTACCAGGCGCAATTAACGGTACTGGTTCAGCCAACCAAGGCCTTCGGTCGTTGTCGTTTTCGGTTTGTATTCGCAGCCAACCCAGCCTTGATAGCCAAGCTCATCAAGGTAGTTAAGTACGAATGGATAATTGATTTCTCCGGTTCCCGGCTCGTGTCGACCAGGGTTATCAGCCAGCTGCACGTGAGCGATTTGACCGATGTTCTGCTGTATGGTCGGCGTAAGATCGCCTTCCATAATCTGCATGTGATAGATATCGTATTGGATAGAAAGATTATCGCTCGCCACCTCTTTAATGATGGCTTTCGCTTGCTCTGTGGTGTTTAGGAAAAAGCCCGGAATATCGCGCGTGTTAATCGCTTCAATCACTAGGCTAATGCCTTCGGCAGCCAAAGCATTTGCGGCATAGTGAAGGTTAATCACAAAGGTTGCCTGAGCGTCTTGCGCAGTCACTCCCTGTGGGACAATGCCCGCCAAACAGTTCACCTGTTTACAGCCCAGTTTCTTGGCATAAGCGATCGCTTTAGGCACGCCAGCTTGAAACTCCTCAACGCGTGCTGGGTCAACCGCAATACCACGATCGCCTGCATCCCAATCACCAGCAGGCAAGTTAAATAGCACTTGCTCTAGATTATTAGCATCAAGCTTTTGTTTAATCTCATCCGCATCAAAGGCATATGGGAAAAGGTATTCGACGCCTTGAAAACCTGCTTCTGCGGCGGCTTCAAAACGGTCCATAAAATCAACTTCCGTGAATAACATTGACAAGTTTGCTGCAAATTTTGCCATGATTCTGTCCTTACTCTTTGTTTGGTGAAGCTAATGTGGTTTGGTGAAGCCTCGCTTTATTGGAAGCTTTCCGTAGAGCTCAATCTCGCTCTACGGATACACATTACTTCGTGATTACTTGTACGCTAGCGCGGTTGGTGCATCGCTGCTGCTTTCCGCAAGCGGTTCAAATTCGTTGATGGCGTTGATCTCTACGCCCATAGAGATATTGGTCACGCGCTCCAAAATCAGCTCAACAACCACAGGCACTTTGTGCTTGTTCATTAGCTCTTTAGCTTGCTCAAACGCAGCTGCAATTTGGTCTGGTTCACGAACTCGAATCGCCTTACAACCAAGGCCTTCAACAACAGCAACATGGTCAACACCGTAGCCCTCAAGCTCTGGCGCATTCTGGTTATCAAATGCCAGTTGCACACAGTAATCGATATCAAACTGGCGCTGCGCTTGGCGAATTAAGCCTAGATAGGAGTTGTTCACCAGCACATGGATGTATGGCAGGTTGAATTGAGCACCTACCGCCAATTCTTCAATCATGAATTGGAAGTCGTAGTCACCAGAGATAGCGACGATATCGCGGTCCGGATCCGCAGCTCGAACGCCCAGTGCAGCAGGTGTTGTCCAACCAAGTGGGCCAGCCTGACCACAGTTGATCCAATGTCGAGGCTTGTACACATGAAGGAACTGCGCCGCGGCAATCTGCGATAAACCAATGGTGCTGACGTAACAAGTATCACGACCAAAGGCTTTGTTCATCTCTTCATAAACGCGCATCGGTTTCATTGGGGCTTCATCGAAATTAGTTTTACGTAGCATGGTCGACTTGCGCTCCTGACACTCACCTACCCAGCCACTTCGGTTTGGTAATTTACCTGCATCACGCCACTCTTTAGCGACTTCAACCATGAGCTCAAGTGCCGATTTTGCGTCTGAAACAATGCCTAAATCAGGGCAGAACACGCGACCAATTTGGGTTGGTTCAATATCGACATGAACAAACTTGCGACCTTCCGTGTAAACATCAACAGAGCCGGTATGGCGGTTAGCCCAACGGTTACCAACGCCAAATACAAAATCAGAGTTCAGCATGGTTTCATTACCGTAACGGTGAGAGGTTTGTAGACCCACCATGCCCGCCATTAACTCGTGGTCATCTGGGATAGAACCCCACCCCATCAAGGTTGGGATCACTGGTACACCTGTGATCTCAGCAAATTGCTGCAACAGCTCAGATGCACCTGCGTTGATAACACCACCACCTGAGACAATCAGAGGTTTTTCAGCTTGTGCCATCATGGTGAGTGCTTTCTCAACCTGCTCGCGAGTCGCTTTTGGTTTGTATGGTTCAAGCGGCTCGTAGGTATCAATATCGAACTCAATTTCGGCTAACTGTACATCTAGAGGTAGGTCAATCAGTACAGGGCCAGGACGTCCTGAACGCATCAAATGAAAGGCTTTTTGAAAAGCGCGTGGCACTTGCGCGGGCTCCAGTACCGTGGTTGCCCACTTAGTAACAGGCTTGGCAATGGATTCGATGTCGACCGCTTGAAAGTCTTCTTTATGAAGGCGAGCACGTGGAGCCTGACCAGTAATACATAGGATAGGGATAGAGTCAGCCGATGCCGAATAAAGGCCTGTGATCATATCCGTCCCAGCTGGACCTGAAGTACCAATACACACACCAATATTATCTTGATTCGTACGTGTGTAGCCTTCAGCCATGTGTGAGGCACCCTCTACATGTCGAGCTAAGACGTGATCGATCCCTCCGAGTTTTTTCATTGCTGCGTACATTGGGTTTATTGCTGCGCCGGGAACACCAAATGCGATGTCTACTCCTTCACGTTTAAGCACTTCAACCGCTGCTTCAATCGCTTTCATAATTGCCATTCGAACCTCCAGTTCAGATTGTATACAATTAAATTAACTTTTGTATACTATGAATCATCCTCAGCATTTATCAAGCCCAATTTGAAACAATTTTGTTACATCAACCTATCCTATTGAACAGCAAATAAGCCTGAAAACCTTACAATTCATTGCTTTACATAAAATATCTTTACGTAAAAATAAATT
>NZ_MCYD01000879.1:0-16415 GCF_002876325.1 Vibrio sp. 10N.261.52.A1 | reverse complement strand
GCCGCACCCAGTGCACTTTCAATATGGGATGAAAGCTGCTTCACCTCTTGCTCTTTTGCTACCTCCGAAAGTGACGAAGCAAACAAGCGCGCCGCATTCAGTGGCTGCATCAAATCGTGGCTTACTGCGGCCAAGAAACGACTCTTAGATTGCGATTCTTGATCAGAAATTTGTGTCGCCTTGACCAAGCGATGGTTCAGTTTTTCGAGTTCTTGAGTTCGTTCGTGCACTCTTGATTCCAAGCTTTCATTGGCGTCTTTTAGCGCCTGTTCTGCTTGTCTGAATACCGTGATATCGGTAAAACTCATCACAAAGCCGCCGCTCGGCATTGGATTACCTTGCACCTCAATCACGCGACCATCAGGACGAATGCGAGAAGAGGTGTGTCGTGTGCCTTGCTCCAAGTGATAAACACGGCGACGCACATGATCTTCAGGGTCACCCGGACCACACAACCCTTGCTGAGCATTGTGGCGAATCACATCGGAGATCGGCCTGCCCACTTGTATCAAACCAGCAGGGAATTCAAACAGTTCTAAGTAACGCTGATTCCATGCCACCAGCCTCATCTGTTTATCAACCACTGCAATACCTTGACCAATATGCTCAATCGCACCTTGTAGCAAGCCACGGCTGAAATCGTACAACTCAGAGGCTTCATCAACGATGGTTGCCACTTCTTCAAGCTGCATATTTCTGCCCTGCAGAGCAGAAGTGAGTACTAACTTAGCGGAGGAGGCTCCAAACACACCCGCCAGTACACGCTCAGCATGTCGAATCAAGCTTGCTGGCGCTTGTTGATTAGGAAGCAGCGGTTGACCGTGTTGCTGCCAGTAACTTTGGATAGCGCTTTTCGCTCGCTTTCGACCAACAAACCGCGACGCCAGCATCTCTAGTTCAGCCACGGTTACACGGCTTTGATAAAGGCTAATGTTCTCATTTTCAGGCAGCGGCGTACCAACAAATGCCGCCGATTGTAAGCGCTCACTTAGGCTTGGCCTGGTCGAAATAGAAACCACGGCATAACACAAAGTATTGAGCACAATACTCAGGACTATCCCCCAGTTTGAACTGCTAATATCCCAACTACTGAGTAACTCTGGTGGTGTGATGACCCACAGCAGCAAGTTACTTTGACTGTCGCCAGCCAACATACTGGTTTGACTCATCAAGGTAATGAGCCAAATCACCGAGCCAACCATTAAACCGACATAAACACCCTTGCGATTACCCGGGCGCCAGTACAAACCACCAATCAGTGCCGGAGCAAATTGAGCAATCGCCGCAAACGAAAGGAAGCCAATCGCAGACAAGGAATGAATGGTATCGAGCACCTGATAGAACAACCAAGCACCAAGTAGAAGCAATAAAATAAGCCCACGACGAATCACCAATAGCAACCCAGAGAAGTGGCGATGAGTCCTTTGGGTAAGTCGCATGCGGCGCAGCAATAGCGGCATCACTAAATCGTTCGACACCATGATCGCCAACGCGATGGTCGACACAATTACCATACCACTAGCAGCAGATGTACCACCAAGGAACGCAAGCAAGGCAATATGATTGGCGCCTTCAGCCATCGGCAGACTGATCACATACGTATCTGCAGGCATGCTCGGAAGCAGTCCTTGCCCAGCCCATGCAATTGGCAGAACGAACAGCCCCATCAAAATCAGATAAAGCGGAAATAACCAACGAGCGGTGTGCAGATCTTGAGGACGTTCATTCTCAACGACCATGGTATGGAACTGACGCGGTAAGCAGACAATCGCCAACATGGTCAAAACAGTATGGATAATTAAGGTCGGAATATTCGGCGATTCATAAGTGCTCGCCGCCACGTCGAGCAGGTCAATCTTGTCGCTGCTCATCGCCAAATACATGATAAATAGGCCAACAATCAAAAATGCCGCCAGCTTAACGATCGACTCAAACGCCACCGCCATCATCATGCCACGGTGGTGTTCCGTATTGTCTATGTGCCTTGTACCAAACAGCATGGTAAAAATGGCCAGCGCACCGACCACAAACCAAGAAACATGGTAATCCTGATAGCCAAAATCTTGAGCCAGACTCGGGGCAACGATATCCAACCCCATGGTGATACCACGTAGTTGTAAGGCGATATAAGGCAGAATACCGATCACTGCGATAACCGTCACCGCTACCGCTAAACCTTGAGATTTACCATAGCGAGCCGCAATGAAATCGGCAATTGAGGTAATATGTTCCCGCTTCGCGATCAGAATCAGTCGCGCTAAGATCCGCCACCCAAGGGTGAAGACCAAAATCGGTGCAAGATAGATGGGTAAGAAAGACCAAGGGTTATTGCTCGCCTGACCCACCGTTCCATAGAAGGTCCAAGAGGTACAATACACCGCAATAGAGAGGCTATAGATCCACGGTCGCCAACGCGATAGCCAACGAACCTGCCTGTCTCCATACCAAGCGATCAGAAATAACACGCCCAAGTAGGCTAAAGAGACTGGAATTACTACCCATCCTTGCATTGAAAACCCTTTCTTCATCCATAAAAAAACCTCTCCATAAGGGAGAGGTTTCATTTAACTAAGGATGAGTCATTAACTCAATCGCATCGCTTAAATTCTGTGCTTTAGACTCTAATAATCACGATTGGTTATCAGCTATGAACTTCTGACTCGGGTTGATTAACTTCAACCACAGAGCTTCTTTCATCAAGCTTGATAAACAGGGCAATTACACCCATCGCAGCCATTCCCCAGAAGATATTCGCGCCCCACAGTTCGTAGCCCCAGCCACTTAGGGTCGTCATTAATGCGATAAAGGCGCCAAGTGGTATCGCATTGTACAGAGCCTGCAATGCCACCATTTTGTTCGACTCTTGAGACTGAATGTATTGAATCGCAGCGATGTGTGCCATGGCGAATGTCACCCCGTGCAACAGCTGAGCCACTATCAATACTGGGATCGCAGTCGTTGATGCAGTGATACCCCAACGAGCCATGACCCCGATACCAGCAATCACAAACAGAGTGCGCAATGATAATCCAGCAAACAGTCGCTTACTCAGAGCAAATACTGCCACCTCAGCAACCACAGCCAAGCTCCACAGATAACCGATGATCGCCTCAGAGTGCCCCGCCTCTTTCCAGTAAATCGCACTAAAGCTGTAATACGCAGCGTGGCTTCCTTGAAGCAGTGCCATCAATGCAAGAAACTTAACTACCGATGATTCACGTAACAGTTGACCCAGTTTAGGTCTTTCAGCGACTTGCTCAGACTCTGTCACCGGCATCACGTTCGGGTTTCTCATCGCGAACAACAGAGAAACCAACACGCCTGCCAGTGCAGTATACAAAATCATATCCGTACCAAATTCAGCCACCAGATAACCAACCACGGTAGAACCCGCAATAAATGCCACTGAACCCCACAAGCGTGTACGTCCGTAGTCGAGCATCTTGAGACGGCTGTAATGGTTCGCCATTGCATCAGAAAGCGGAATAATCGGTCCATAGCAGAGGTTGAACATTACCGTTGCTAGCAGCATCAATAAAAAGCTACCACCAGTAAAGAAATGGAAACCAACAAATAGTAGCGCGACAAAACTGAGGCAACGCAATGCTGGCATTAAATGCTCAACTTTATAGATACGTGGTGTTATCACAAAGTTGGCAACACAACGCGTAGCCAAACCCACACCAATCAATACGCCAATGTCCCCCGCAGAAACGCCTTGGTCTTCAAACCACAGCGCCCAAAATGGCAGATAAACGCCATAGGCAAAAAAGAAACCAAGAAAATACTGGGATATCCAGCCATAAGGGGAAGGATTAAACATAGGCAACCTATAAAAATGTGCGGAACAAGGAAGCGCCAATTATGCCTAGGTCACAAAAGATGAAAAAGGGAATTATTGCGGGGATAGTATTCCCATATTCAATGAGTTCAGATATCGCATTTCAACAAGATATCTAAGCTCTCCAAGTCGCCACTCTCTCACTTAGACTAAAGTCGTCTGGAGCTTCGCTAGTAATTTGTCAGACTGAAAAGAGACTCCCATTTCTTTGCCATTGCTTATGCCTGATAAATTTAATATGCAGCACCCGCCTTTCGATAGCTTGTCTGAAACTGAACAGTTAACGCTACGCTCGGCTTTGGACGTGGTTTACTACCGAGCACACGAAGTGATATTGGAAGCAGGCCGCCCGAGTCGACACCTGCATATTCTGATTAAAGGTGCTGTTGAAGAGCGTTCCAGCAGCGATGGAGAGATCTATGCGCACTATGCCAATGACGATATTTTCGACGTGCGCAGCCAGTTCGAGCCTCATACCAAACATCAATATATCGCGCTGGAAGACACACTAAGTTACCTATTACCAAGCGACGTTTTTCTTGAGCTATACCACGCCAACGGCCAATTCGCCGCTTACTTTGATAGCAACCTATCAACCCGAAAAGCATTGATTGAAGCCGCTCAGCAACAGCAGAATCTTGCCGAGTTCATACTGACCAAAGTCGATGATTCGATTTATCATCCACCACTGATACTTGAACCCGACCAACCTATCAATCAAGTGACTCAAACCCTTAAAGAACAAGGCTTAGACTCGGCCTTGGTTCACTTGGAACATGATGATCCAAAAGCTTTTGGATCATCATGTTCTTTTCCGTATGGAATCGTCACGCGGACCAATTTATTGCACGCGGTGATGCTCGATGATCGCCCACTCGATATACCTGTCGGCGAGATAGCAACCTTCCCTGTTTTGCATGTTAATCATGGTGACTTCTTGTTTAACGCCATGATCACCATGACAAGGAATCGTGTAAAAAGGCTGATGGTGTGTGATGGACTCAATGCAGTCGGCATGGTCGATATGACGCAAATACTCAGTGCGTTTTCCACTCACTCGCATGTTCTTACTTTGCGTATTGCTCGAGCCACCAGCATTGAAGAATTGGCAATGGCTTCCAACAAGCAGCGTCAATTGGTCGAAAGCCTACTCAGTAATGGTATTCGTACACGTTTCATCATGGAGCTGATTTCTGCCGTCAATGAACAGATTATTGAAAAGGCATTTGAACTGGTGATTCCCCCTGCGCTACACAATCATTGCTGCCTCATCGTGCTGGGTTCAGAGGGGCGCGGAGAACAGATACTCAAAACCGATCAAGACAATGCGCTGATCATTCAAGACGGATTAGAGTGGCATCAATGCCAAAATGCGATGAATGATCTCACTCATACGTTGCAACAATTAGGTTATCCACTGTGTCCTGGCAACGTCATGGTCAACAACCCGAAGTGGGTTCACTCTGAACAAGAGTGGAAACAGACTCTGACGAGTTGGGTAAAAAAGGCAACGCCAGATACGGTGATGGATATTGCCATTATGGCCGATGCACATGCTGTTGCGGGCAATAGAGACCTGTTACTCCCTGTTAAGCAGCACTTGAGTGATTTAATGCTCGGACAAGAGCTAGTTCTGACCGAATTCTGCCGCCCTGCATTGAACTTCTCAGTGCCCCTCACTCTGTTTGGCAACGTGAAACAATCCAAGTCGGGGCTAGACATCAAACAAGGCGGTATTTTCCCAATCGTCCACGGTGTAAGAGCACTGAGCCTTGAACACGGCGTGACGGCAAATAATACCTTCGAACGCATTGAACAACTGGTGAACAAGAAAGTGTTGGAGCAAAGCACCGCAGACAACCTCAGGGAAGCTCTCAAAC
Organism: Vibrio sp. 10N.261.52.A1; assembly: GCF_002876325.1. Classification (NCBI taxonomy): domain Bacteria; kingdom Pseudomonadati; phylum Pseudomonadota; class Gammaproteobacteria; order Vibrionales; family Vibrionaceae; genus Vibrio; species Vibrio sp. 10N.261.52.A1. The sequence continues at coordinate 10,694 of NZ_MCYD01000879.1, read as the reverse complement.
AGTTCTTCAAGTGGCGCTTAGCACAACGCCTGTCACAACAGCACAGCAGTAACAAAATCGACGTCAAACTGATGGAGAGAGCGGATAGAGATCTGCTTCGTCATAGCCTACACGTGGTCAAGAAGTTTAAACAATGGCTTGGATACCACTATCAGATAAGAGACTAGGCGCTTTAACGATGAATAGACTGGTTCGCTATTATTGGCATTACAAGCTCAAAGGCTCTCCGCATCAGCCTCTGTTTACTGCGCCTGTTCATCAAGAATATGTCTCACTCGATTGCGAAACCACCAGCCTCGACCCTAATCAGGCTGAACTGGTGACCATTGCCGCGACCAAGATCATCGGTAACCGCATCATCACCAGTAAGCCCTTCGAAGTTAGATTACGAGCCCCTCAATCGCTCGACTGCAATTCAATAAAAATCCACCGCATCCGCCATCAAGACCTCAAACACGGAATCGAAGAGAAACAAGCCCTAATTGAACTGCTAAGCTTCATTGGTAATCGTCCTTTAGTCGGCTATCACATCCGCTATGACAAAAAAATTCTCGACCGCGCCTGTTTAAAACAACTCGGATTTCCGCTGCCTAACCGATTAATCGAAGTGAGCCAACTCTATCAAGACAAACTCGAAAGACAGCTGCCCAATGCCTATTTCGACCTCAGCATGGATGCAATTTGTCGCCAGCTCGACTTACCAATTCCAGTCAATAAACATGATGCATTACAAGATGCTATCTCTGCTGCGCTGATCTTTGTCCGCCTGAAACATGGTGATCTGCCCCGCTTCAACTCTTCGTACACCTAATTCAACCCTTGCAGCTCGACATAGAGAGCAACATCTCAAAAATGAACTTAACTCGCTAGTTTGTAAGTGAAAAGCGGCGTCTCATCCTAAAGTCTAATTGTGGAAATCGCCGTCCTAGCCGAGAGTGATAACACAAAGACGGTTCTGTAATAGACCTAGAAACTGAACACAAAGGAAGTTGCCAGTTCATTAGGAATGTAGGCACAAGGAGAGATGCAATGAGTGAAGCCCACGTTTATCCGGTAAAAGAAAATATTAAATCAACCACACACGCGGATAATGACACTTACCTAGCCATGTACCAACAATCTGTTTCTGACCCAGAAGGCTTTTGGGGTGAACACGGAAAAATCGTGGATTGGATTAAACCTTTCACACAAGTAAAAAATACCTCTTTCGACCCAGGCCACATCGATATTCGCTGGTTTGAAGATGGCACATTGAATGTGTCGGCGAACTGTATTGACCGCCACCTTGCTGAGCGCGGTGATGAAGTCGCCATCATCTGGGAAGGCGATGACCCTGCAGATGATAAAACCCTAACTTTTAATGAACTGCACAAAGAAGTATGTCTGTTCTCTAACGCTCTAAAAGAGCAAGGCGTACGTAAAGGCGATGTGGTTTGTTTATACATGCCTATGGTTCCTGAAGCTGCAGTTGCTATGCTGGCGTGTACTCGTATTGGTGCGGTTCATACCGTGGTATTTGGTGGTTTCTCACCAGAGGCACTGTCAGGTCGTATTATCGATTCGAATGCTAAAGTCGTGATCACAGCCGATGAAGGCGTGCGTGGCGGCCGAGCTGTTCCTCTTAAGAAAAACGTCGACGAAGCACTGACCAACCCAGAAGTGAAAACCATCGAAAAAGTGATGGTGCTTAAGCGTACTGGCGGTGAGGTTGCATGGCATGAGCACCGTGATATTTGGTGGCATGAGGCGACAGCAAACGTGTCAGCAGACTGCCCACCAGAAGAGATGAATGCGGAAGACCCACTATTCATCCTTTATACATCAGGCTCAACAGGCAAACCGAAAGGTGTAATGCACACTACCGGTGGTTACCTTGTTTACGCAGCGATGACCTTTAAATACGTATTTGATTACCAAGAAGGCGAAACCTTCTGGTGTACTGCAGATGTGGGTTGGATTACTGGCCACACATACCTTGTATACGGACCACTGGCTAACGGCGCTAAGACAATCCTGTTTGAAGGTGTACCAAACTACCCGAACACAAGTCGAATGAGTGAAGTGGTGGATAAGCACCAAGTCAACATTCTTTACACTGCACCAACGGCTATTCGTGCATTGATGGCGAAAGGCAATGAAGCGGTTGAAGGCACCTCTCGTGACAGTTTGAGAATCATGGGCTCAGTAGGTGAACCCATTAACCCAGAAGCGTGGGAGTGGTACTACAAAACGATTGGTAACGAGCAGTCTCCTATTGTTGATACATGGTGGCAAACCGAAACGGGCGGTATCCTAATTGCCCCACTACCAGGCGCTACCGACCTAAAACCGGGTTCAGCGACTCGTCCATTCTTCGGTGTACAACCTGCGCTAGTAGATAACATGGGTAATATCATTGAAGGCGCAACCGACGGCAACCTAGTCATTCTAGACTCGTGGCCAGGTCAAATGCGTACTGTTCATGGCGATCATGACCGCTTCGAACAGACTTACTTCTCTACGTTTAAAGGCATGTACTTCACCAGTGATGGCGCTCGTCGTGATGAAGACGGCTACTACTGGATTACTGGTCGTGTTGATGACGTGCTGAACGTATCTGGTCACCGTATGGGTACTGCAGAGATTGAGTCAGCGCTCGTTGCATTCGATAAGATTGCAGAGGCTGCGATTGTCGGTATTCCTCACGACATCAAAGGCCAAGCGATTTACGCTTACATCACGCTTAATGATGGTGAGTTCCCAACCGCAGAGCTTCATAAAGAAGTGAAAGACTGGGTGCGTAAAGAGATAGGCCCTATTGCGACACCAGACGTGCTGCACTGGACCGATTCATTACCGAAAACCCGTTCAGGTAAGATCATGCGTCGTATCCTGCGTAAGATCGCAACGGGCGATACTGGCAACCTTGGTGATACTTCAACGCTAGCAGACCCAAGTGTGGTTGATAAGCTGATTGCAGAGAAAGCTGAATTGGCATAATAGCTGTCACACCAGAATCACTGTTTAAAACAGATCATTTCCAAACCGTCACCTATGTGGCGGTTTTTTTATGACTGATCTTGCTCTCAAATATCCACACCAAAATTAAGGTAATAACGCTTTTTTGTTAAGTTGGTAACAATTTCACTTGCTATCAATAGGAGATTAGACCAGTAAATTGCTGCGATTTGCGCTGAATTAGCTATAATCTGGTTCTAATTTTTAAATTTGGGTTTTTCTCACTGGAAATTAACCCCAAATTTTCAATAAAATGGCAACATTCAAGGTCGTAATCACGATAAAGGAAGATAGCCCCACGATGTCTACAAAGTTTCGCATTCTAGTTTTAAATGGCCCAAACCTTAACCTGTTAGGCCTAAGAGAACCGGCACACTACGGCTCTCAAACACTTGAGCAGATTATTAGCTCACTAACAGAGCAAGCGAAAACACAAGATGTTGCGCTATCTCACTTACAGTCAAATCGTGAGTATGAACTGATCGAAGCTATCCATAATGCATATCAAGATATTGATTTCATTATCATCAACCCAGCGGCCTTTACACATACCAGTGTGGCGTTGCGTGATGCACTACTTGGCGTAGCGATCCCATTTATTGAAGTGCACCTATCGAATGTTCATGCACGTGAACCTTTTAGGCACCACTCTTACCTCTCAGATAAAGCCGAAGGGGTAATCTGTGGCTTAGGCGCACAAGGCTACCAATTTGCTTTGACTGCTGCGATTCACAAGTTGCAGTCAAAATAACGAACATAACCGAACTAATAGACACCAGCTCTAGTCATAGAGCATAGTTAATTAACAAAAGAGAAAGAAACGATGGATATTCGCAAAATCAAAAAGCTAATCGAATTGGTTGAAGAGTCTGGTATCGCAGAACTAGAAATCTCTGAAGGTGAAGAGTCAGTACGCATCAGCCGCAACGGCACTGCACCTGTAGCAGCACCAATTCAATACGCAGCAGCTCCGGCTCCAGCAGCGGCACCAGCTCCTGCAGCAGCTCCAGCTCAAGCGGCAGCTCCAGAAGCAGCAGAAGCTCCAGCAGCACCTGCAGGTCACCAAGTTCTTTCTCCAATGGTTGGTACGTTCTACGGCGCACCAAGCCCAGACGCAAAACCATTCGTAAAAGTTGGTCAACAAGTTAACGCTGGCGACACACTATGTATCGTTGAAGCAATGAAGATGATGAACCAAATCGAAGCTGATAAGTCTGGTGTTGTAACTGCAATCCTTGTTGAAGACGGCCAACCAGTTGAGTTCGACCAAGCTCTAGTAATTATCGAATAATAGAGAAGCCTCATTATGTTAGATAAATTAGTAATCGCGAACCGTGGTGAGATTGCACTACGTATTCTGCGAGCATGTAAAGAGCTAGGCATTAAAACGGTTGCTGTTCACTCAACAGCTGACCGTGACCTTAAGCACGTACTGCTAGCAGACGAAACCATTTGTATCGGCCCTGCTCGTGGTATCGATAGCTACCTAAACATCCCTCGTATCATCAGTGCAGCTGAAGTTACAGGCGCTGTTGCTATCCACCCTGGCTACGGCTTCCTATCTGAAAACGCAGACTTCGCTGAACAAGTTGAACAAAGCGGTTTCATTTTCGTTGGTCCTAAAGCAGAAACTATCCGCATCATGGGTGACAAAGTTTCAGCAATCACGGCAATGAAGAAAGCAGGTGTACCTTGTGTACCTGGTTCTGACGGCCCGCTAAACGACGACGAAGCAGCAAACAAAGCACATGCTAAGCGCATTGGCTACCCAGTGATCATCAAAGCGTCTGGCGGCGGCGGTGGTCGTGGTATGCGTGTTGTTCGCACTGAAGGTGAACTAACAGAAGCAATCGCAATGACACGTGCTGAAGCAAAAGCATGTTTCAACAACGACATGGTTTACATGGAGAAATTCCTAGAAAACCCACGTCACGTTGAAGTACAAGTAATTGCTGACGGTCAAGGCGGTGCTATCCACCTTGGTGAGCGTGACTGTTCAATGCAGCGTCGTCACCAGAAAGTTGTTGAAGAAGCACCAGCTCCAGGTATCACTGAAGAGATGCGTAAATACATCGGTGAACGTTGTACTCGTGCATGTCTAGAAATCGGCTACCGCGGTGCAGGTACATTTGAATTCCTATACGAAAATGGCGAATTCTACTTCATCGAAATGAACACTCGTATTCAAGTAGAGCACCCAGTAACAGAGATGGTAACTGGCGTTGACCTAATCAAAGAGCAACTTCGTGTTGCTGCTGGTCAACCTCTATCTTTCACGCAAGACGATATCAAGATCAAAGGTCACGCGATCGAATGTCGTATCAACGCGGAAGATCCAGAGAAGTTCCTACCTTCACCAGGTAAGATTGAGCGCTTCCACGCTCCTGGTGGTATGGGCGTTCGTTGGGACTCTCACATCTACACTGGCTACACAGTTCCACCACACTACGATTCAATGATCGGTAAGCTAATCACTTACGGTGAGAACCGTGACGTTGCGATTTCTCGTATGAAGAACGCACTAGGTGAAATGATTGTAGAAGGCATCAAAGTAAACATCTCTCTACAAGAGTCGATTATGAACGACGAAAACTTCCAACACGGTGGTGCAAACATCCACTACCTTGAGAAGAAACTTGGTCTTCAATAGAAACTAGCCTCGTGTAATTTGTTCTTAAATGGACAAAATAAAATGCTCACTTTGGTGGGCATTTTTGTTTTTAAGCGTCCAAAAAACGCAATCAATATTCCCCATTATATTCCTTGGGGTTTTGGTGAATTTGCTCATATTTTCTGCTAGACTCGCCATCCAATTTTTCTCATATAGAAGATTCAGCCATGCCTTGGATTCAAATCAAGCTTAATGCTACCAATGAAAATGCCGAACAAATTGGCGACATGTTAATGGAAGAGACTGGTGCTCTTTCTGTAACTTTCCTGGATGCACAAGATACCCCTGTATTTGAGCCTCTGCCGGGTGAAACTCGCCTTTGGGGTGACACTGACATTCTTGCGCTTTACGACGCTGAGATTGATACAGGTGTCGTTCTAGCGCAGATTAAAGCAAGCAACATGTTCCCTGCAGACTTTGCTCATAAAGTTGAGCAAATTGAAGACAAGGATTGGGAACGTGAATGGATGGACAACTTCCACCCAATGAAGTTTGGTGAGCGTTTATGGATCTGCCCAAGCTGGCGCGATATCCCTGAACCTGACGCGGTAAACGTAATGCTAGACCCTGGCCTTGCATTCGGTACTGGTACTCACCCAACAACAGCATTGTGTCTTGAGTGGCTTGAAGGATTAGATCTTACAGGCAAAACCGTAATCGACTTCGGTTGTGGCTCAGGCATCCTAGCGATCGCAGCGATCAAACTAGGCGCAGCAAAAGTTATCGGGATCGACATTGATCCTCAAGCACTACTTGCATCAAAAGACAACGCAGAGCGCAATGGCGTTGCTGAGCAACTTGAGGTGTTCTTGCCACAAGATCAGCCTGAAGGTTTACTAGCAGACGTTGTTGTTGCCAACATTCTTGCCGGTCCACTGCGCGATCTTTCAGGCATCATCAAAGGCCTAGTTAAGCCAAATGGTGTGCTTGCGATGTCGGGTGTTTTAGATACACAAGCGGAAGATGTTGCGACTTATTATCGTGATGAGCTTCACATTGATCCGATTATCGAGCAGCAAGAGTGGTGTCGAATCTCTGGTCGCAAGCAAGGCTAGACAAGACTTTGGGCGCTAATTGATTGAATTTTATGCAAATTACAAAAACAAATTGTAAATGCTCAAATATTAGTCTTTTCACGCAGCGAAAAAATGCGTAAAATGCGCGCCCTTGCTGGTACAGAACTGTGATGACGTTTTGAAAATCGGAAATTATCAACTTAAGAACAATCTAATCGTCGCTCCAATGGCTGGCGTAACGGATAGACCATTCCGTGAGTTGTGTCTTCGCTACGGTGCGGGGATGGCAGTCAGTGAAATGATGTCCTCCAATCCCAAGGTTTGGAAAACGTCGAAGTCTCAGCAGCGTATGGTACATGAAGGCGAATCGGGCATTCGTTCAGTACAAATCGCTGGTGCAGATCCACAGCTTATGGCCGAGGCTGCGCAATTCAATGTCGATAACGGTGCGCAAATCATCGATATCAACATGGGTTGTCCAGCCAAAAAAGTGAATAAGAAGCTTGCGGGCTCTGCCCTACTTCAGTATCCAGACCTCATTGAAGAGATCTTGAAAGCTGTAGTAAACGCAGTCGACGTTCCAGTAACGTTAAAGACTCGTACAGGCTGGGATACAGATAACAGAAACTGTGTCCAAATCGCTAAAATAGCCGAAGACTGCGGCATACAGGCACTTGCCCTTCACGGGAGAACTCGCGCTTGTATGTACAAAGGTGAGGCAGAATACAAACACATTAAAGCGGCGAAACAAGCTGTATCTATTCCGGTTATTGCTAACGGTGATATCGATAGCCCGGAAAAAGCGAAGTTTGTGCTGGAGTACACCGGCGCTGACGCTTTAATGATTGGTCGTCCTGCCCAAGGTCGTCCATGGATTTTTAACGAAATCCTACACTATTTGGAAAACGGCACCACGATGGACCCACTCCCGGTTTCGGAAGTGAAAGACATCATGCTTGGCCATGTTCACGCTCTACATGAATTTTATGGAGAGTTTTTAGGCCCTCGCATCGCTCGTAAGCATGTGGGTTGGTACCTAAAAGAACATGAACAAGCGAGTGAGTTTCGCCGTACCTTCAACGCACTCGAAGCAGGTGATCTGCAGCTTGAGGCGTTAGAAGGTTATTTTGATAACGTTGCACCATAATTACGAGAAGAGCTAGACCGAATATGTTCGAACAAAATCTGACTTCAGAAGCATTGACAGTGACTACAGTAACATCACAAGACCAAATCACGCAGAAACCACTACGTGATTCAGTGAAAGCATCATTGAAAAACTACCTTGCTCAATTAAACGGTCAAGAAGTCAGCGAGTTATACGAACTAGTATTAGCTGAAGTTGAACAGCCACTACTAGACACCATCATGCAGTACACTCGCGGTAACCAAACTCGCGCAGCAACTATGATGGGTATCAACCGCGGTACTCTTCGCAAGAAACTTAAAAAATACGGCATGAACTAATCGTTCTTTCGTAATTAATTGAATTGAAAGCCAAGCTCATTGATTGAGTTTGGCTTTTTTTTGGCTTGTAGATTGGAGAACGAAGAAATGGGGAATGAGGGATAGGCTTCCCTTTAAACAGAGAGCCTATCAGCTACAACAACGTCCTTTTTCAACATTTTCTGAATCTAGTGCAGCCAGAATCGAACAATGGCTAGCGTTGTCATCTATGTGGCCACAACACGCATCGTTAATCTTTTTAAGCGCAGTGCGAATCTTGGTTAACTCAGTAATCTTCTCATCAATCATCTCCAACTTGGCGGTAGTGATGGACTTCACTTCGGCACAGCTATGTTGCGTCGCTTCCAAGCGAATCTCGAGCAATTCTTTAATCTCATCTAAACTCAGCCCCAACTCTTTAGATTTGAGAATAAAGGTCACCTGTTTTTGGTTATTTTCATCATATAGGCGATAACCCGATTCACTACGGCTCGCAGGAGCAATCAAATTATTTTTTTCATAAAAGCGTAAGGTATCGGCTGTCACACCGCATCGTTTCGCTAATTCACCGATCTGAAACATGTTTTTCCCTAATCCTTCGTCCATTTCACAATTAACCTTATCGTTACTTTTTAGGCTGAAATGGCACTTTTCATAATTATTTTTGAGATGCCAAACGATTGCGCGAGCTTTTTTGTAATAAATTAGTTAGAATCTGCGCCATCAAATTTGGAGTTGGTTATCTTATAGCTTAATCGTAAGACTAACCTCAAAGGTCTTTACCAAAACTGACCAATATTTTATCTCTTACTGGAATCTAGAATAATCCACGCTGAGAAGATAGAAACAAGTTCTTTTTTGGCAAATATCTTTATTTTAACCCCATGAATTTGAGGAAGATGGAAGCATGAATAACGCTCGTCCAATTCGCCGCGCTCTAATCAGCGTATCAGACAAAACTGGTATCGTTGAATTTGCACAAGCTCTTGCTAACCGTGGTGTAGATATCCTATCTACCGGTGGCACTGCTCGCCTGCTTGCTGAAAAAGGCATCTCTGTTACAGAAGTATCTGACTACACTGGTTTCCCAGAAATGATGGACGGCCGTGTTAAGACTCTGCATCCAAAAGTTCATGGTGGTGTTCTAGGCCGTCGCGGCCAAGACGATGACGTGATGGAAACTCACGGCATCAATCCTATCGATATGGTTGTTGTCAACCTATACCCATTCGCAGAAACCGTAGCTAAAGAAGGCTGTACGCTTGCTGACGCAGTTGAGAACATCGATATCGGTGGTCCAACAATGGTTCGCTCTGCAGCGAAAAACCACAAAGACGTAACTATCGTTGTTAACGCTCACGACTACGACCGCGTTATCGCTGAAATGGACGCAAACGAGAAGTCTTTAACACTAGAAACTCGTTTCGACCTAGCTATCGCAGCATTCGAACACACAGCTTCTTACGACGGCATGATCGCAAACTACTTCGGCACTATGGTTCCTAGCTACGGCGCCTCTTTACTTGATGAAGAAGGTAAGAAGGCTGACGAAGAGAGCAAATTCCCTCGCACGTTCAACCAACAGTTCGAGAAAAAACAAGACATGCGCTACGGTGAGAACAGCCACCAAGCAGCAGCATTCTACGTTGAAGCAAACCCTGAAGAAGCGTCTGTTTCTACTGCTCGTCAAATCCAAGGTAAAGCCCTTTCTTACAACAACATCGCTGACACAGATGCAGCACTTGAGTGTGTGAAAGAGTTCGACGAGCCAGCATGTGTGATTGTTAAGCACGCTAACCCATGTGGTGTAGCACTAGGTGAAAATATCCTAGAAGCTTACGACCGTGCGTTCAAAACAGACCCAACGTCTGCATTTGGCGGCATCATCGCATTTAACCGCGAACTAGACGCAGCAACAGCAACGGCTATCACTGAGCGCCAATTCGTTGAAGTTATCATTGCTCCTTCTGTTTCTGCTGAAGCAGTAGAAATCGTAGCGGCTAAGAAAAACCTTCGCCTACTTGAGTGTGGTGAGTGGACAACTAAGACAACTGGCTTTGACGTGAAGCGCGTTAACGGCGGCCTACTGGTTCAAGACCGCGACCAAGGCATGGTGTCTGAAGATGACCTGAAAGTAGTTTCTAAGCGTCAACCAACCGCTGAAGAGCTAAAAGATGCCCTATTCTGCTGGAAAGTAGCGAAGTACGTGAAATCTAACGCGATCGTTTACTCGAAAGGTGACATGACTATCGGTGTAGGCGCTGGCCAAATGAGCCGCGTTTACTCTGCTAAAATCGCAGGCATCAAAGCTGCAGACGAAGGTCTACAGGTTGAAGGTTGTGTAATGGCATCAGATGCATTCTTCCCATTCCGTGACGGTATCGACGCGGCAGCAGAAGCGGGCATCAAGTGTGTTATCCAACCGGGTGGCTCTATGCGTGATGACGAAGTTATCGCAGCAGCAGATGAACACGGCATGGCGATGATCTTTACGGGCATGCGTCACTTCCGCCACTAATTTTCTCTTCGTATTTGGCACTGTGGCGTCGTTAGCTGCTTTCGCC
>NZ_MCYD01000878.1:0-452 GCF_002876325.1 Vibrio sp. 10N.261.52.A1 | reverse complement strand
TTGGAACATGTTAGCCATATTGGTGACATTAGACGTGTCCCAGTCACTAATGTCTGCATTAAACGTACTATTCCCTTGGAATAGGTTACTCATGTCGGTTACTTGAGAAGTACAAAAGTATAAATAGCCTTGTTGGAGAGCGTTAATTTTATCTTGCTGACCGACAATACGATCATCTGCAACCATATATAAACGTTGATTTTCAATAAATACCGAACCTACTTCTGCATTTGGGCAAGAAACAGGATCAGCATTTGCAGAGAAGCTATTGAATAACAAAGTAGCGCTCAACGCCGTGAGTGTTAAAGGGGTTGTTAAAGCCATAATTATATTTTACCAATCTTATATTTATGAAATGGGCTAAAAGCCGAACGGAAGTGTAACTTGTTTTATATTCAAAATGAATGAATATTTTTTATTGATTTAATATTTGAATGTTAATCGCTGTATAT
>NZ_MCYD01000877.1:0-761 GCF_002876325.1 Vibrio sp. 10N.261.52.A1 | reverse complement strand
TGTTCCAAAACGCCAGTGCCTTTAATCAAAACATCAGTGACTGGGACACGTCCAACGTCACCAACATGGCTAACATGTTCCAAAACGCCAGTGTCTTTAATCAAAACATTAGTGCTTGGAACACCAGTAATGTGACCGATATGACCGACATGTTTTTGGGCGCAGATGCTTTCAGTTACGACACCAGCAGTTGGCATCAATCAACGGTGAGCTGCTTGGATAAAGGCGTCGGTGAAAGGTTTAGATATAAAAACATGGAATATCTTGTGGTTGATGATACGTCGATCCGCCTACCCGAAAACCAAGATGCCTTGGTCAACGATGATTTGCGTTTTTGCACCTCTCATGTCACTGATATGGCATACTTATTTTCAAGAGATTTTGAGCCCGCATATAAAGATTTCAATGCCGACATCAGTGATTGGGACACCAGCCAAGTAACTAATATGCAGGGACTTTTCATAAAAACCACTGCCTTTAACCAACCTATCGGCAACTGGGATACATCTAAAGTTACCAATATGCGCTTGATGTTTTTTCGCGCTTATGCCTTTAACCAACCCATCGGTGAATGGGATACGGCAGAGGTCACTGATATGCGATCGATGTTTTCCCAAAATACAACCTTTAATCAACCTATTGGCAACTGGGACACGGCAAAAGTCACCAATATGAGCCAAATGTTCGACAGCAACCGCTCCTTTAACCAACCTATCGGTGATTGGAATACGGCTAACGTCACCGATATGAGCCGAATGTTC
>NZ_MCYD01000876.1:0-8835 GCF_002876325.1 Vibrio sp. 10N.261.52.A1 | reverse complement strand
TCGACAGAGACCTCACTGATGCCTATTTTTGGCATAGTAGCAACGATTATTGGTATTTGGGTTGAGATGCGCCGTTGGCAGGGTGTAGCCGAAGAGCAAGAGCACTAACCTAAGTACAGCAAACAAATTCCGATACGACATTCCGACACTATCCCCAAATTTTCTTGGGCTTCCCCGCGTAATTGCGGGATTTTTTTTATCTAAAGCATGCTATAAACAAGTTAGTGAACAATGATCATTGTATTCAGCTAGGTAAGTGGCGTGGAATTAGAAGACATCTATCGTAGAGACCTTAATTTATTGGTCGCTTTAAAGGTATTGATTGAAGAGGGTAGCGTTAGCCAGGCCGCGCTTCGTCTTAACTTGAGTCAGTCGGCAACCAGCCGAGTACTCGGGCGCTTAAGAGACCTGCTCAACGATCCTCTGTTTACTCGTCAGGGCCAACACCTTATTCCGACCAAAAAAGCGCTCGAGATCAGCCAGCGAATTGATCAGCCTTTGGAATCATTCCGTCAACTCCTTAGCCCTAGTGATTTCGACCCTTACTATTGCAGTGAACGCTTTCTAATTGCGACCACTGATTATGCGATGCAAACCATTTTGCCGTATGCACTGCCGAAGATTTATGAGCAAGCACCGAATATCTCTTTAGAATTCGCCCCGCTGCAGCATGAACATTTATTTAAGCAGCTTAGTACCGAGCGCGTCGATATGGCGATCTGTCGACCAAGTGGCAGTGTTGCGCCACTTCATCAAGAGGTCCTTGGCCCTGTCGGGGTGTCGTGCTTACTTTCTAAGAATCACCCTTTGGCAGACAACTCGTTGAGCCTTGAAGATTATGTCTCTTTGCCTCATGCGATGATTGCGATCAGTGATGGTGTAAAGGCTTTATTGGACAACGCTTTAGCCAATCAACAACCCAGAAAAATGGTACTGCGTGCTTATCACCTTGAAGCGGCATTGGCGATTGTCGATAGAATGCCGTTAGTGATTACGGTACCGGCTGATTTGGCTTATTTGGTAGCAGAGCGTTATGACTTGGTTGTTAAGCCATTACCATTTGAATTTATGCCGTTTGATTACTCGTTGATTTGGCATTCACGCTGCGACTCTTCTGCCTCACAGCAATGGTTGAGAAGAGTGGTCAAAGAAGAGTGTGGTGAGTTAATTCAAAAGCGAATTGCTGATGTCGGCTTAGGTTAGACTCAATAGTAGGTAGCAAATAGCAAAAAGGGCTGATCATGATCAGCCCTTTTGTTTTATTGCGTGTTGTCTTTAGAATGCGAGCGATTACAGCTTGATAACGACACGGCCTGTGATTTGACCGTTAGTGATGTCTTCTGCCGCTTGAATCGCGTCATCTAGAGATACTTCTTTTGTCGCGTTGCCGTAGAAAGACTCAGGTAGCAATTCAGCCAGTTGTTCCCACGCTTTAATGCGTTTTTCACGAGGGCACATAACAGAATCAACACCTTGTAGGCGAACGTTACGTAGAATGAATGGCATTACCGTCGTTGGTAAGTCAAAGCCACCCGCTAGGCCACAGATTGCAACCGCGCCGTTGTAATCAATTTGTGCCAATACTTTCGCAAGTACTTTGCTGCCTACGGTGTCGATAGCACCAGCCCACAGTTGTTTCTCAAGTGGTTTCGCTGGCTCTTCTAGTTCAGCACGCTCAACAATGCGAGTTGCACCGAGCGATTTTAGTAGCTCACCATTTTCTGAAGCTCGACCTGTGACTGCTGCTACTTTGTAACCTAGCTGGTTTAGTAGAGTGATAGACACGCTACCTACACCGCCACTTGCGCCAGTAACTAGGATTTCACCGTCTTCAGGTTTGATACCTGCATCAACAATTGCTTGAACACAAAGCATTGCTGTGAAGCCTGCTGTACCAATCGCCATTACTTTCTTAGCGTCTAGACCTTTAGGCATAGGCACTAACCAGTCACCGTTTAGGCTTGCTTTCTCAGCCATGCCACCCCAGTGACCTTCACCAACACCCCAACCAGTTAGAACCACTTCGTCGCCTGCTTTGTAGCGAGGGTCATCAGATTGTGAAACCACACCAGAAAGGTCGATACCAGGAACCATAGGGAAGTTGCGAACAATGCGCCCTTTACCTGTAATCGCCAAACCATCTTTGTAGTTCAAAGAAGAGTAGCTTACATCGATCTTCACGTTACCTTCAGGTAGTTGAGACTCTTCAATTTGAGAAACTGATGCGATAGTTTTTTTGTCTTCTTGGTTTAGTACAAGTGCTTTAAACATGATCTGCTCCATGGGAGAAATATTAGGAAACTGAAGTAACTTTAGTTGAATCGTTGGAGAAAAAAAAATGAAACATCAACATTGAATCTATGCGTTTTATGCATAGATATTGTTGGCTACTTTCCTCCTGATTGAGTTTGCTGAACGAACCTATCGTTTGTCTGATAGTTGGAAATAAAAAGTGCAGCTATATAAAGATAGCTGCACTTAAGATTATCCGACAAAATTACCGTCGATGAGTGCTATGGGCGTTCAAATACCGTTGCAATACCTTGGCCTAAACCAATACACATGGTCGCTAAGCCATATTTCACGTCTTGCGCTTCCATTAGGTTGATTAGCGTTGTAGAGATACGAGAGCCTGAACAGCCTAGAGGGTGACCTAGTGCAATGGCACCACCATTAAGGTTCACTTTTTCGTCAACCACATCCAGTAGACCAAGGTCCTTAGCACAAGGTAGAGATTGTGCCGCAAATGCTTCGTTCAGCTCAATCACACCCATGTCTTCAATTGTTAAACCTGCACGCTTAAGCGCTTTTTGAGTTGCAGGCACTGGGCCGTAACCCATGATTGAAGGATCGCAGCCTGCGATAGCCATAGACTTAACGCGAGCACGAATCTTAAGACCTAGTGCGTTAGCTTTTTCTTCACTCATGATAAGCATTGCCGATGCACCATCAGATAGAGCTGATGAAGTACCTGCCGTTACTGTACCGTTCGCTGGGTCGAACACTGGGCGCAGTTGAGATAGGCCTTCAACCGTCGTTTCTGGACGAATAACTTCATCGTGATCCAGTGTAAACAGCGAACCGTCAGCAGCGTGACCTTCTGTTGGTAGAATTTCGTTTTTGAAACGACCTTCAACCGTTGCCGCATGTGCACGGGCGTGTGAGCGTGCAGCGAATGCATCTTGGTCTTCACGGCTAATACCGTGCAGTTTGCCAAGCATTTCAGCGGTTAGGCCCATCATGCCAGCAGCTTTTGCTACGTTCTTTGACATGCCAGGGTGGAAATCAACACCGTGTGTCATTGGTACGTGACCCATGTGTTCCACACCACCGATTAAGCAGATTTCCGCATCACCAACCATGATTGAGCGAGTCGCATCATGCAGAGCTTGCATAGATGAACCACATAAACGGTTAACCGTGACAGCACCAATCTCAATTGGTAAACCAGCCAGTAGAGCAGCGTTACGTGCAACGTTGAAGCCTTGCTCTAGTGTTTGTTGTACACAGCCCCAGTAGATATCTTCAATCTCTGAAGGGTTCACTTCTGGGTTACGTTCTAAAATGCCTTTCATTAAATGTGCAGACAGATCTTCAGCACGAGTATGACGGTAAGCTCCACCTTTGGAACGTCCCATTGGGGTGCGAAGGCAATCAACAACAACTACATTATTCATTTTGCTATTCCTTTTCCAAATGTGGGTTACAGAGAACTTGCTTGTTGAGCGTCGTAAAAGCTTTCGCCTTTCTCTGCCATATCAAGCAATAGTTGAGGAACTTGGTACATTGCACCTAAGTCTTGGTAGCCCTTCGCCATTTCTACGAAGTTACCAATACCCACACTGTCTAAGTAGCGGAATACGCCGCCTCGGAATGGAGGGAAGCCTAAACCGTAAACCAGTGCCATATCCGCTTCTTGCGGTGTCGCGATGATGCCTTCTTCTAAACAAAGAACGACTTCGTTGATCATTGGAATCATCACTCGTTGGATAATTGTTTGGTCATCAAAATCTTGTGGTGCTTGGCATACGTCAGCCAAGATAGGAAGAATGTCTTCAGAGAATGTCTTCTTCGGACGACCACGTTTGTCTACGCTGTATGTGTAGAAACCGCTACCGTTTTTCTGACCGTATTTTTCAGCAACGTAAAGTGCATCAATCGCATCACGACCTTCTTTGCCCATACGCTCTGGGAAACCTTGCGCCATCACAGCTTGTGCGTGGTGTGCAGTGTCTAGGCCTACAACGTCTAGTAGGTAAGCAGGACCCATTGGCCAACCGAACTTGCGCTCCATGACTTTATCGATCTTAGTGAAGTCAGCACCGTCACGTAGCAACATGCTGAAACCGCCAAAGTAAGGGAAAAGTACACGGTTAACGAAGAAGCCTGGGCAATCATTTACCACGATAGGGGATTTGCCCATTTTCGCTGCATAAGCCACAACGCGATTAATCGTCTCTTCTGAAGTGTGCTCACCACGGATGATCTCAACCAAAGGCATGCGGTGCACTGGGTTAAAGAAGTGCATTCCACAGAAGTTTTCTGGGCGTTTTAGAGATTTCGCTAGCAGGTTGATAGGAATCGTAGAGGTATTTGACGTCAGTACAGTGTCTTCACCGACTAGACCTTCCACTTCGCTCAGTACCGCTGCTTTTACTTTCGGGTTTTCTACCACGGCCTCTACGACAACGTCTGATTGCTCAACACCAGCGTAATGCAGGCTTGGAGTAATCGAAGACAGGATGCCTGCCATCTTGAAGCCATCTAGGCGACCGCGAGATAGGCGCTTATTCAATAACTTCGACGCTTCATTCATACCAAGGTCAAGCGATGCTTGTGCGATATCTTTCATCATCACTGGCACGCCTTTCAGTGCAGATTGGTAAGCAATACCGCCACCCATGATGCCTGCACCTAGTACAGCAGCACGTTGAGTGTCTTTGGTTGCTGACTTACCTGCTTTTTTAGCAAGACCTTTGATGTATTGGTCATTGAGGAACAGACCAACCAGTGCTTTCGCTTCTTCAGATTTTGCGAGCTTGATGAAGTGTTTACGTTCGATATCGAGCGCTGCATCACGATCGCTGCGTGCCGCTTCTTCAATAGCAATGACTGAAGTAATTGGAGCTGGGTAGTGAGGGCCAGCCTTTTGAGCAACAAGGCCTTTCGCCATGGTAAAGCTCATCATCGCTTCAAGTTTGCTTAGCGATAATGCTGATGTTTTTTGTTTACGGCGCAATTGCCAGTCTAGTTTTTCATTGGCAGCCAGAGAAACGGTATTGATTGCCGACTCTAGCAGTTGGTCTGTTTCTACAATCGCGTCTAACAAGCCAATTTTTAGTGCTTCATCAGCTCGGCATGCTTTGCCTTGAGTGATGACTTCCATTGCACTGTCAGCACCGATAACGCGAGGCAGGCGCACACAACCACCAAAGCCAGGCATGATGCCAAGTTTGGTTTCAGGTAAGCCAATGCTGGTGGTCTTGTCACCGATACGGAAGTCAGTTGCTAATACACATTCACAACCGCCGCCTAGGGCATGGCCGCGCATCATTGAAAGAGTTGGAACAGGAAGGTCTTCTAGCTTGCTGAAGATGGAGTTTGCAAATCTTAACCATTCATCAAGTTCTGCTTCTGGCTTAGCAAATAGGCCAAGAAATTCAGTGATGTCTGCGCCTACAATGAATGCGTCTTTGTTTGAAGTTAAGATTAAACCACGTAGTCCTGCGTGAGCTTTAAGAGCGTCTAACGCTTTGTCTAGTGATTCTAAAGTAGCAAGGTCGAGTTTGTTTACAGAGGCAGGAGCACAGAAGCTTAATTCTGCAATGCCATCTTGTAATTCCTTTACCTGTAGGGTGTTAGCTTGGTAAATCATTGTCTATCTCCATGACATACAATCCACGATTGTTTGAGAGAATCTTGTTGTCTTTCTATTATTGTAGAATACCTGGTAAGACCAGTTATTCTAGTCTGTACCTCTGCAAGATGAATTTCAATACATTTTTTAAACAATTGTTTAACATTGTGCGATAGCACAGATCCTCTAACCCTTATTATTCACGCGTGATACACTTCGCAGCTCTTATTAATTAAGTTAACGATATGAATGAACAGCCTTATTTAATACCGTCAGCTCCGGCTCTGTTTGAAGAAGAGATCAAGAAGAGCATCTTTATTACTCACCTTGCGCATACTCCAAGTGTAGAAGCCGCGAAGCAGTTCGTAGAGCAGGTAAAAAAAGAGCACGCTTCAGCGAGGCATAATTGTTGGGGATTTGTTGCTGGTCGACCTGAAGATTCAATGCTTTGGGGCTTCAGTGACGATGGAGAACCATCGGGCACGGCGGGTAAGCCTATCTTGGCGCAATTGTCTGGATCGGGTGTGGGTGAATTAACGGCTGTCGTCACGCGTTACTCTGGTGGAATTAAGCTTGGAACCGGTGGTTTGGTCAAAGCTTATGGTGGCGGAGTGCAACAAGCTCTCAAGCTGCTTCAAACAATCGAGAAAAAAATAACCACAAAATTACGGCTAGAGTTAGACTATGGCTTTGTGCCGATCGCACAATCCATCATGGCTCAGCATCAGGCTGTTGAGGTCCAAGCGGATTATGGTGTGCAAGTTGAGCTTATTATTGAGATAGAGCTCCTTCAGGTAGATGCGTTTACCCAAACCATGATCAATAAAAGCGGTGCCAAGGCACTGGTAACGAAAGTAAAAGACAACTAGGAAGTGTGAAGCATTTCGCTTCGTTCAATAGCTCATGCAATTTCGCTCAATTATTCGAATCGTCGGATTATTATTAGCACTTTTTAGTGTATCAATGCTCGCACCTGCGTTAGTCGCCCTGATCTATCGAGATGGTGCGGGTGTGCCATTCGTGACGACTTTCTTTGTTCTGTTGTTTTGTGGCGCGACGTGTTGGTTTCCAAACCGACGTTATAAGCATGAGTTAAAAGCGCGCGATGGCTTTTTGATCGTAGTTCTTTTTTGGACGGTAATCGGTAGTGCGGGTGCTTTGCCGTTTTTGATCGCTGATAATCCGAATGTTTCAGTTACTGATGCCTTCTTCGAATCCTTTTCTGCACTGACTACTACCGGTGCGACGGTGATCGTCGGCCTTGATGACTTACCTAAGGCGATCTTGTTTTATCGCCAGTTCCTGCAATGGTTTGGTGGTATGGGTATCATCGTATTGGCGGTAGCCATTCTTCCTGTTCTGGGCATCGGTGGCATGCAGCTGTACCGAGCTGAAATTCCAGGCCCAGTAAAAGACAGCAAAATGACCCCGCGTATCGCTGAAACAGCAAAAGCGCTATGGTACATCTATCTCAGCCTAACCATTGCTTGTGCGGTGGCGTTTTGGCTCGCCGGCATGAGCTTCTTTGATGCAATCAGTCATAGCTTCTCGACTATAGCTATTGGTGGCTTCTCGACTCACGATGCAAGTATGGGCTATTTCAACAGCCCGGCTATCAACATGATTACTGTGGTGTTCCTTCTTATATCTGCATGTAACTACTCTCTTCACTTTGCAGCATTTGCCTCAGGTGGTGTGCATCCTAAGTACTATTGGAAAGATCCTGAGTTCCGTGCCTTTATCTTTATTCAGGCAGTACTGTTCTTGGTTTGTTTCTTATTGCTGCTCAATCATCACTCTTATGATTCGTACTACGACGCTTTCGACCAAGCCTTGTTCCAAACCGTGTCTATATCTACGACCGCTGGTTTCACAACGACTGGTTTCTCTGAGTGGCCCCTGTTCTTACCCGTACTGCTTTTATTCTCTTCTTTTATAGGGGGATGTGCAGGTTCTACGGGTGGTGGTATGAAAGTAATTCGAATCTTACTACTTACTCTGCAAGGTGCTCGTGAAATGAAGCGTCTTGTTCACCCACGTGCTGTCTATACCATCAAGGTTGGCGGCTCTGCACTATCACAACGTGTAGTAGATGCGGTTTGGGGCTTTTTCTCTGCATACGCATTAGTGTTTGTGGTTTGTATGTTAGCTCTTATTGCAACCGGTATGGACGAGTTAAGTGCTTTCTCAGCCGTAGCGGCAACGTTAAATAACCTTGGCCCAGGCCTTGGTGAAGTCGCGGTGCACTTCGGCGATGTGAACGACAAAGCAAAATGGGTACTTATCGTATCTATGCTGTTTGGCCGATTAGAAATCTTCACTTTATTAATCTTATTGACCCCTACGTTTTGGCGTAGCTAAGGACAACATTGTGGCAAAAGCTCTATTTTTATATTCAAGCCGTGAAGGGCAGACGAAGAAAATCTTGAACTATATAAAAGGAGAAATGAGTGAGTTCGAATGTGAGCTTCAAGATCTGCACACTATTGGCAAGGTGGACTTTGCTCAATACGACAGAGTGTTGATTGGCGCATCGATTCGTTATGGCCACCTTAATAAGAAGTTATATCAATTTATTGATGCCAACCTTACTCAGTTGCAATCAAGCAAGGTTGCGTTCTTCTGCGTGAACTTAACGGCGCGTAAAGAAGACCAAGGCAAAGATACACCAGAAGGCAGTGCTTACATTAAGAAGTTCCTTATCAAGTCTCCATGGCAGCCGACTTTAATCGGTGTATTTGCTGGTGCCCTCTATTACCCACGCTATAACTGGTTCGATAGAACCATGATCCGCTTTATTATGAATATGACAGGCGGTGAAACGGATACAACGAAGGAAGTTGAGTACACAAACTGGGAAAAAGTCTCTTTGTTCACTGAAAAACTCAAGAATATGTAAGAGAAAAGCCTACTTTTGAGCCGTTTTGAGTTCTTTTTAATCGAACGAATAAAAAAACGAAAAAAACTTAAAAAAGGGC
>NZ_MCYD01000875.1:0-1744 GCF_002876325.1 Vibrio sp. 10N.261.52.A1 | reverse complement strand
ACTATACATTCACTATTAATATAACTTACGATATAACCTCTTGATTAGTTTAAAAATAAAGTTCGGCGTACGATAAATAACCACTCGGTATTTAATCAACTTGCATATGAAGGAAAAGAAAAACCGTTAAATGAATAAAGTTTGACTTTCCCCTCGTTTTTTACAGGTGTGTCACATCCAATTGACTGCTTATTTTTGAACCGCTTTGAACCTTGGGTTGGTTTTGCAAATTACATATAGGCGCCCTCTACGCTTAACGATTTGACAATCAGGGTGACGGCTCTTTGCACTTTTAAGTGATTTTACAACCTTCATCTATTTAGCTCCCTTACCCAATTGACCAAAGCGGCGAGTAAAGTTCGCCACGCGACCTTCTTTATGAATCACTCGTTGCTTACCTGTATAGAAAGGATGAGACTTTGAAGACACTTCAATAGTGAAGTAAGGGTAAGTATTGCCATCTTCCCATTCGATCGTACGGTCTGTTTTCAAGGTTGAACCTATCAAGAAGTATTCATCAACACTGGTATCATGAAAAACCACAGTGCGGTAATCAGGATGGATATTTGGTTTCATTTGTTTCCCCTAAATTATCATTTGATATGTTATAACATTACAAATGATAATTATTATCAAAAGAAAAACAAGTTATTTTGTGATATTTTCCGGCCATAGATCGTAATTAGAGAACGTCCCCCCATGTACTCCATTGAACCTATTGGCTTTATAGAGTCTCCCTATAAAGAGAAGTTCGCGGTACCAAGGCAGCCTAGGTTGGTGCCGACATCAACCTCTAGAGTAAGACTTGTTGACGCGGCAAACTGTCTAGAGTCGGTTCGCAACATCGAGCAATTCAGCCATGTGTGGCTCCTATTTCTATTCGACAAAAACCTTGAGGCGGGCTGGAAGCCGACAGTGAGGCCACCTCGACTGGGTGGTAATGAACGCATTGGGGTTTTTGCATCTCGTGCCACATTCAGACCCAACGGGATTGGCATGTCAGCGGTGGAGTTAAAAGGCGTATCTCAAGATAAAGGGCAAACTTGGCTAGACCTTGGCAGTGTCGATTTAGTCAACGGGACACCAATTATCGACATCAAGCCTTACATCCCCTACTCCGATTCCATTCCGGATGCACAGGGAGGGTTTGCAGCCGAAGAGCCAGAGGTGTTAGAGGTTAACTTTTCACAGCAAGCCCAAGCGAAACTGGCACAGCACCCAGAGGCGCGTCATATTATTCAGGTGATCAAAGAGGTATTAGGCCAAGATCCTCGTCCTGCCTATAAGAAAGGTAAGCAAGACAACAAGGAATATGCGGTAAATTTGTTCGATCTTAACGTGAAATTCGTTATTGAGGCGTTTTTCATCAATGTAACTGACATTGAACGCTTTTGAGATCCCAAATAGGCTGATATTATATGCGGCTATATCGGATTTACTGCTGCCAATAGCGGCAGTAAATTTACTTTTATTAATGATGAAACGGATACCATAGAATGCGTACCAGTAACTATCTTCTTTCTACTCTGAAAGAGACTCCAAACGACGCAGAAGTTATCAGCCACCAGCTGATGCTACGTGCAGGTATGATCCGTAAGCTAGCTTCAGGTTTATACACTTGGCTACCTACCGGTCTGCGTGTACTGCGTAAAGTCGAAAACATCGTTCGCCAAGAGATCGATAATGCAGGTGCAGTTGAGACTTTAATGCCCGTAGTGCAGCCGTTTGAGCTATGGGAAGAGAC
>NZ_MCYD01000874.1:0-828 GCF_002876325.1 Vibrio sp. 10N.261.52.A1 | reverse complement strand
GCAAGGAGTTATAAATAGTGGCTGGGCTACCTGGATTCGAACCAGGGAATGCCGGCATCAAAAGCCGGTGCCTTACCGCTTGGCGATAGCCCAACAATGACATCAATTAAGACATCTAAATAATGGTGCGGTCGGAGAGACTTGAACTCTCACACCTCTCGGCGCCAGAACCTAAATCTGGTGCGTCTACCAATTCCGCCACGACCGCAGCAAATCTTTGTAGTTATACTGAGTATTGGTGGCTCAATAAAACGTTGTGCTCATTGCTATTAGCAAGGAGTTTTAAATAGTGGCTGGGCTACCTGGATTCGAACCAGGGAATGCCGGCATCAAAAGCCGGTGCCTTACCGCTTGGCGATAGCCCAACAATGATATCAATTAAGATATCCAAATAATGGTGCGGTCGGAGAGACTTGAACTCTCACACCTCTCGGCGCCAGAACCTAAATCTGGTGCGTCTACCAATTCCGCCACGACCGCAGCAAATCTTTATAGTCATACTGAATATTGGTGATTCAATAGGACGTTGTGTAAGTGGTGGCTACTGCGGGATTTGAACCTGCGACCCCATCATTATGAGTGATGTGCTCTAACCAACTGAGCTAAGTAGCCAATAATGAATCTAATAGACTCACTATTTGTTCTCTAATGAAAGAGAAATAATGGTGCGGTCGGAGAGACTTGAACTCTCACACCTCTCGGCGCCAGAACCTAAATCTGGTGCGTCTACCAATTCCGCCACGACCGCAGCAAATCTTTGTAGTCATACTGAGTATTGGTGACTCAATAAAACGTTGTGCTCATTGCTATTAGCAAGGAGTTATAAAT
>NZ_MCYD01000873.1:0-1186 GCF_002876325.1 Vibrio sp. 10N.261.52.A1 | reverse complement strand
ATTGTTACACAATGTATTAAGTCAGGTTCAATACCATCTAGTATTTTTTTAAGCCTATAAGTACTAGTCACCTCTCGAAAAAAATTTATACTTTTCCTTTTGACAGATAATTGATGGCAAGTGAAGCCTTTAGAAATTAATTCGTTCTTGATAACATCACTTGAAAAGCTGCTAACAATATGTATCTCAAAGCCTAAAGACTTAAAATACTCTGCACGTTCCAACCAGTGAAGACGAAAATACCAATCTACGTTAATTACATAAACGATCTTTTTACTCATGCTTACCAACTCGATTAATTAGACCGTGAAAGACCCCTTTTACAATGCATTTAAACTGCATGAATCTAGGTTTGAGATATACGCAAAAAATGAGCGCTTGTAAGATTGACCTGATAAAAGTGTAAACTTTCCAGCTAAATGGTATATATGCTCTTTGTAGTAAGCGGTAGAAATTACGATAATAATAATAGTGACGAACTGGAGAGTGAGTTGTAAGGCTTTGACCGAAGACTTTCAACGGAGTACCGCCAACCTTATGATACATTTTCGCATTAAAGGCAGCGATACACACATAACCGTTCCGCTTAGCCCTAAAACCCCATTCAATGTCAACGCAGTCAATAAATAACTCCTCTTCCATATAACCAATATCATCAAGCGCACTCTTTGAAATAAGACAACCAGAAGCTATCAGAAAGTCACATGGAGAGAAGGTATTTTCACTTCTATCACTTGAAAAAAATCTATTGACACTATAACTAGACGTGCGAATAAACAAACATTCAGACAATGTATCTTGATCTATATGAACAGGACCGACTGCAGCAACTCTCAGCCCTTCTAGTTGAGCTGCGTGTCGAGCAAGAAACAACTCGCCTACCATAGATTCCGATGGAACACTATCTTGATCAAACAAAATAAAGTCAATAAAGCCATCATTTAGTGCCTTATTAATACCAACATTCTGAGCATATGCAATACCCATATTGTCCGATAACAGGGTTACATCGATCTGTTCAGATTTATCTATATCTATTGGCCTGGATGAATGATTATCAATGATATAGATTTTTGAAACTTGTAGTTTCAATTTCTCGACTAATAACTTCAGTTCTTGATGGACTGGATTAAACGTAATAATTATTGCAGAAACTTCTTTTTTATTTTCAATCATAATCTTATCA
>NZ_MCYD01000872.1:0-5676 GCF_002876325.1 Vibrio sp. 10N.261.52.A1 | reverse complement strand
TTTTATTACTGTGATATTCGCTAAGTTTGTAGATTATATCCCTGAGCTAAAAAATATTTTATCTGGGTATATGACACACCAAACACTAGAAGATGAAGCTTTATCGTTAGTCGGTGATATTTTAATAGGATTTGTTATCTTTTTAATGCCATTTGTATATGTTAAGAAAGCACCACCTTTGTTACGGGATTAATAGAAATACATTGTTATAAAGAAGAATTTAAGATTGGTTCGATACTTGGCAGTTTCGCTTAGCTCAAATATGGTAGAGCGTCGCTCTTATTTGAATGCGGCTTTATATGAATAGGAGATATTTTCGAAAGTGAAAAAAGAACAAAGTTACAACAATCTGTACAAGAAGATCGATGCAACATCAAAAACTAGGTTTCACGCGTCAAGGCGCTTGAAGGGACATGCGAAGTTTTCGACTTACTCGGTAGTATTAATTTCTCTAGCTCTTATTTTAATCTCACTGATGCAAGCTTACGAACTAGGCAATAATATTGATAGCGAGCTTGTAGGTTTGATACAAGTTTTCTCCTCTGTGTCTGTATTGGTTTATTCACTTCTAATTGATAAAAATGATTACTCCAACTTAGCTGAAAAAATGTACTCCTGTGCCGCCCAATTAGGCGAGCTTAAGCAAGAAATATATCCAATGCTCGACAAAAAATTCGAAGAGAAGGACTATCAGAAGTATCGAGTAGAATACAACCGTATCTTGAAACTCTACGAAACTCATTCTACTAACGACTTCCGTTCAGATTATTTGCGAGCTCAGTTAGACATGCCTGAGCATTACCCTATGAAATGGCCACAAAGGAAAAAGGTTCAGTCTCAAGTCGTTTGGTCTCTTTTTTGGAACCATCTTTCTTACATTACACTCATCCTAATTTTGGGGTATGTGGTCTGTTGGCTCTGGTTTGGCTAATTAATATAACAAACCGTTCAAGTTTGATTCGCAACACGTGGCGTTTCACTACGCGTTAGCTTCAGTGTTCAAGGTAGTTTGCTCTGGCTTCGATATTGCGTTACTCAAACCTTAATTGGGTATGAGTAACGCAATTTGTGGCTTGTGTCATAGGTTGCACAATCTGGCTAAGTGTATGTTTATCATCATGTTAAAGTAACTCGTATATATCAAACTACGGGCAACCTTATTATGAAAAAAGTTCTATTAGCACTTACCTTTGCTTTGTCAACAACATCATTCAACTCATCGGCTGCATTTGGGCTAAGTGATTTAAAGCAAGATAAAATCTGTCATTTTGCCAACGGTGATGAAGCGAACGCTAAATGTAAAGATGGTGATGTAGCTATGTGGACACCAAATTCATTTGGTAACGAACAGCTACCAATTTTGTATATCTCACTGTTTTGTGATTTTGAAGCACCAATTACTCATACCGTGGGCGGTGTTTCTTGTATTTTTACCACCAAGCGTAAAGCTCAATGGAGCGATTTTGGTATCACAGTTAAGTAACATAGCGTTATAACCCGCATTTAAGAGTAGAGCCCAACGGCAGCAAGCTATCGTTGGGTTTTTGTGTTTTTAGCGTAACGCGTTCTTGGATGATAGTTTCTGGCTTGGTGGGTTTGTCGGCTCATACGTTTAGAACTATGAAAAAATCGGTTTGTTTAAAAATGTTCAGCGTAATAGCAGTCGGCACCGAGTGTATAGCGCGAAAGACGTAAAGTGGCTTGAGTTTGTCATTCGCCTAAAAGAGACGGCCATGCTACTCGAAGAGATATTGGAATACGCTCGATTAAGGGAGCAGGGCAGCAGCGCGGTACTTGAATGTCAGCGCTGCTAGAACAGCACCAACAGAGTTTAGAGTTACTGTTTTTATGTTCAGAGGTGTCGCACTTCGTATTTTCCTCTCAAGGGTTTTATCGAAGTGATGAGGGAACTTATAAGAATTAGGCGTCGTAAGCTATAGAGGGAGGCAAGCTTAAAAGGTATGAAAAAATATATTTGTGGTTCGTTATTTTTACTGATCGTGGTTGTTGGTGCCTACTTATCGTTTGGCGTTTATCGGAACTCTGCTTTCTCAACCAATATTGAAAATGGTAGCTATGGTGAGTGTCTGAATGACTCTGCGATAACGAATTACAGTATTGATCTGTGGAATCGAGAGGATGCTTTTGATGTTCGTTTTGTCGAATCAGGCAATTCTCATTGCTTTGCACCAAAGTTTCCAGCCATTGAGGTTTCGTCCTCAAAAGTGACACACTGGCTACATATTGTGGAAACATCGAGCGGCGCGCAGTTTTCAGGTAAACATGCGTCCTTGGGAAACTTTGGTCCCAATTGGGTTTTTGTTGATGTTGCTAGCCAAGAGAAGCGTGACAGTAGTTACCCATTTTATAGTTTGGGTAAGGTTTTTCGAGATAATCCAGGTTGGACTTCGGCTCCCCATATCACTTTAACTTGGAATGGAAAGTTGTTTGGGCTATCTGAAGTAGAAGGGGTATTCTATTCAGTTGGCGCGGTGTCTTGGGGTTTTAATCTAAAAAGTTGGTCTTTAGCTCCGGAAGCTCTTTCCCCCAAATTACTCGATAAAAGTGCGTGGTTGGAAGTGGTGGAAACACTTAATGATGAGTATCCGGGCTATGTATTCAGTGTTGAATAGGCTATGCATATAACAAAGCGTTGAAGATAATCGCAACATTTGGCATAGAGGCCTGGTGATAGTTAGTGGCTTGGTACTCCGTCACTAACTTGGCACCTCAAACTTGCCTTGACCGAGAATAAGAGGCTATTGATGGCCTCTTATTCGGTGAGACGGGTAATTTTAACTGATCAAAGTAACTTGGTTACGCTTGAGTGGTTAGTACTGTCGTTGACTTGATACCCCAAGGCGCGAATTTGCTCTCGGATTGTATCTGCCTCATCAAATCGCCCCTGTTGTTTCATGCATTGACGTTGTTCAGCGAGCTGCTGAACTTCCTTCGGAATGGTGACCTGTTCAACTTTTTCAAGATCAAGGCCAAATACTTGATCAAAATAAAGTAGTGTCGCTTTTTTATTGGCAGGCTCTATGGAGCTATCGGTGACCTCCCATAGTAAAGCGAGTGCTTGTGGCATGTTCAAATCACGGCTGATATGTGCAAGAAATTCAGCTTTGAACTGGTTGTCAACGTGACCACCGTCAGGCATACCAGTGATTTTTTTTCTTAATCTACGCAGTGCCTTTTGTGCGCCATTCAACCCTTCCCAAGTAAAGCTGAGCTGGCTACGATAGTGACTGGTTAGGGTTAAATAGCGATAAGCTAGAGGGTCATAACCTTTGTCGATAAGGCTTTTTAAACGCAGTGTAGAACCCGACTTAGATATTTTCTCATTGTTCATATTTAAGAAGTAACCATGCAGCCAAAAGTTTGCTTGTACGTGTCCGTTTTTCGCTTGGCATTGCGCAATTTCATTGGTGTGGTGGACAGGGATGTGATCCTCACCACCGATATGTATATCGAAGGTCTCTCCCAAGTACTTTTCTGCCATCGCTGAACATTCAATATGCCACCCTGGGAAGCCATTTCCCCACGGGCTTGTCCATTCCATTTGTCTTTTCTGTTCGCCAGTGAATTTCCAAAGTGCAAAATCTGTCGGATGCTTTTTCTCCGCCATATCAACGCGAATGCCAGCTTCTAAACCTTCCTTATCTAATCGAGCAAGCTTGCCGTAGTCGGGGAGTTTGTCTGTATTAAAATAAATACCATCGCTTGTTCGATAGGTATAGCCTTTAACTTCGAGTGACTGAATAAACGAAATTTGTTCTTGAATATGGTCTGTTGCTCGGCAAGTGATAGAAGGCTTGAGAATGTTGAGCCTTTCGAGATCAGTAAAAAATGCCTTTTCAAAATATGTAGCAATATCCCAAGCCGATTTAGCTTGTTTACGTGCGCCTTTCTCCATTTTGTCTTCTCCAGTGTCACCATCAGACACCAGATGCCCAACATCGGTGATGTTCATGACATGACTAACATGATATCCATTGAGCTGTAGTACGCGTTTTAGAAGGTCTACGAACAAATAGGTACGCAGGTTACCGACATGTGCATAGTCATAAACAGTTGGGCCACACGCATAGAGGCCAACCTCACGAGGTTTAATCGTATAAAACGGGCTAAGTGCTCTATCAAGGGTATTAAAGAGCTGAATTGTAGGTTGGTTCATAAATCATATCCTTATAAATACAAAAAGGCCGTGGATGAAAACATCAACGGCCTAGGAAAGAGAGCGATAGGTTTGCTATATAATAGGTACACTAAAGCGGCCGTAAATGAGGTATTTACAGCAACAACATAGAATTTGAATGGAAGTAATTATTAGCGTCATTTTTTCAAACTAAAATAGATGATTTAAAAAAGCAATACATTTATTCAGTGTTCATGTTTGAACGTCATCGACGTTAGTATAGGCGCGGCCCGCGCTCCCAATATTAGGAATCAACTGAATACTGCTCAAATCTTTAGTGGTTCGTTATTTGCTAATTTAGGAAAATATGTCGAAGGTTTTATTGAAGATCTTGTTCGGCTGGATTTCTATCTGAGGCACTTGCTAAGTAGAAAGTGCCTCATTGTTTTTTCGTTGAAAATTTAGACTTATGGATAAGTAAAATTAGGTCTAATCTAACTAATCTGACACCTGTACTCACAAAAACTCAAATGATTACACCAATTGCTTCCTATGAATTACTCAAAAGGCTTTATAGGAAGTAACTGGATCGTGTTTATATGATAGGAGTAATGAACACCGATTTTTGAGAGTTTTTGTATCATTTGTCTCTTTGCTCGGTGTCTAGGTTTACAGGTTTAGATCATTCCATAATTCACCCTGATGTGGAATATTTGATGCTGTCCCACCATACAAGTTAAAGACCTCAGTCAATGTAGAAAGGCCCAACATTCTCTGCCCTATAGTAAGGAAATCGTACTGCGATAGCTCAAAGTGACCAGACCTTAATTTAAAACCCCAGTTTTTATTGCCAGCGGTAAATTCTAACTGATCGAGTATTGGATGAATTGCTATTTCCTTGCCATTTATATATGTAATATCTCTGCGGTATGGAACGAAGTTTGGCGCCATTTGAAACTTATAGCTACCTTCTCCTGTAACTTGACCAATGGCTGTAAACTTCTGACATTTTTCCTTACCCTTGAATTCAAGCGTGGGTGAGTAAAAAACGATCCCGTCACCAACTGACATTCTATTCAAAGGGGCCGATTTACCATGGCATACTTGGCAAAACCCTCCAGCTACCCCTAACTTAATGTGCTCACGAGAAACAACACCACACCAAAATTTCTTCAAGGTACCTCCTTTACAATGTTTTTATATGATCTGCTATTTTATAAAGTATTACTTTTTATTAGTAATGATGTCAGGGATTTATAGTGTTTAAGTTGACTCTCGGTTAAGCAAGAAAAAAAATCGTCATCAGTATTTTCAACAGCAAAGATAGCTTTAACGATTAAACTTTCTCCTTCAGTTGTTAATTGAACATTAGTATTTCGAGCATCAAGGACTGAGGAGGAACGTTCGACTAAACCACTCAACTCTAGCTTTCGAATTGCTTTCGATAGTGTCATTTTATCAATCTTGGTGTGCTCAACTAAATTAGTTTGAGTAGCTAATTTTTCTTTATCTTGAAACCACTTTAATGAAGCTAGAAT
>NZ_MCYD01000871.1:0-12299 GCF_002876325.1 Vibrio sp. 10N.261.52.A1 | reverse complement strand
TTAAGAATTGACCAATTTAGCGGCGCATAGTGATTTGGTTGAAATCAATCCAGCCGTTCGCCAACTGCTCCACAGGGTTCACGGTTTTGGCATAATTGAGCTGCTGTTTAACGTGAAAAATTGGTCGATAGATTCCGAATGTGATCAATTGCGCTTCTATGTCTAGGAAGACAGGTTGTCGTTGCTGGTAATCGGTGATTTTCCAAAGCCGTTCAAGGCTTTCATCTCGCCACTGTTTTTGCTCATCAGTGAGGCACACTTCTAATGCGATAGAACTTTGTAGCCACCCCATCCAACTGCTATCGAGGTTATCTGAAAACACTTCGCCGCTAATTAATATGTCTGCATCTTTTAGGTTATCTGGCTGACAAAATTCAGGGAAATCGAGCACTTGATATTCGCAGATAAAACCAAGTTCATTCAACCGATCACAATAGTGGCGAGCCATTTTTATGTGGTCAAACAGCTGGTAGGTTAGGATCTTTAACGGTTGTTTAGGCTTGCTAAGCTGGCCAGCGAATTGTCGAGCCATTTGTAATGGGCTTTGGTTATTTGCCGTTTCTATCTTTGGCTGTGTTGATTGATTGGACGTCGATAGCATCCCCTCGGCGTAGCCGACGGTGTCCAGAGATATGTCTTTCGCGATCCCTAGTAAACGTAGTAATTCACTCAGTGATTTAAGGTGTTGTGGGATTGATAGCCAAGTGTGTCGATGTGGGTTTATCACAGCGTACTCGCACCCCTTTTCCCACTGTTCTATTTCGGCAAGCTCGTTTGATATGGATGAGTGTTGGTAATGTGGGTGTGAGTGAACAATATCGCAGTGCATTTCATAGTCTTTGGCTTTATCACCAACATTCCAAATTTCTATACCGTCTACCCAAGGTCGGTGCCCATGGTAGGAGCTGAAAACCTCGAGTCTGGTTAGCCATTCGGACTGTTCCACCAATTTAAAGCTGCCGCTACCAATGATTTTCCCTCCTACTTCTTTGGCAACACCCGCAGCGGAGCACGATAGCAGTGATGGAAGGTAGCCTGTGTTGGCATTGATATCGAAACAGAGGTGGAGCGGATCGATAACAGTAATAGCGGAGATGCATTTAAATTGCTGACTATTGTGGTGATTGCTGCCTATCAGACGCTGAAAGTGTACTTTGACGTCTTGCGCTAGAATCGGTGAGCCGTCATGAAAGACTAAGCCTTTGCGTAACGTGAAGTGCCAACGGTGCTCTGTTTGATACCAATCAATGGCAAGATCACCATCAAACGAGTGAGTTGACTTGTTGAAACGTAGTAAGTTACTAAAAAGGTAGCTAGTGATGTGAGCTTCAGTGCGTCGTGTGACTTCAATCGGGTCCAGACTGTGTGTCCCTCGATAAAAAGGGATTTGCAGAATATCTAGTTCAGTCGGCAAGCTTTGATAGCGGCTGATATAACCCAGTAGAAACTGATCCCGTTGTGATTCATCAACCAGATCCAATGCTTGGTCAACTTTATTATCAGAGAGCAATTCATCTATTCGTACCTCAAGCTCACTGTCCAGGCTTTTTAATAGCGTGAGTGTGGGTAGGTTGCCTCTGCCAACTCCCGACTTCCAGTCAACCCAACCTTCGCTGACTAGCTTTTTGATCACCAATTGAGCGTTACGTTTGGTACAACCTAGCGCATTCGTTACTTCAGTTAAAGAGAGTGAAGTCGGTTGGTTAACGAGTACCCGAGAACGTAAAAATGCTAGAGCCTTCCAGTAATACATAAAGGTGAAATCCTTGTTTAATCTTTCTATTTTTCTTCATCTTTTAATCTCGATAATAGAGTTATTCGATTGTTTTTAAAAGGAATGATAAATGGAAAGTGTAAAAGGTGCAGGAGCATCACCCTCTATTTGGAAAAGCTCAAGCTTTATTGTTTTGTTCTCAACAGCGTTCTTTGTTGCCTTTGGTACCAAAATTTATGACCTTGCTCTGCCCTTGTTGGTTTACGAGTTGACAGAGTCTTCAGAGATGATGGGTTGGATGAGAGCCGTCGAGTTTTTACCCAACCTACTATTAGCTCTGTTCATCGGTGTTTGGGTTGACAGGTTTAATAAAAAGCAGTGGTCACAATGCATGTTGATCGGGCAAGCAGCAGTATTGGTCGTCTCTTACATTGCAGTGAGATGGTTGCCGAACCCTGTGTACGCACTGTTTCCGTGCGCATTCCTGATGATGGCGTTTAACTATGGTTACCACAATGCGCGTATTGGGATGATGAAAAATGTTTTACCTCAGCACATGCAAAATACCGCCACCGCAAGAATGAGTTCTTTGTACAGTTTGTTAGAAACTGTTGGCCCAGTTTTGTCTGGGGGGCTGCTTTTATTGTCTGCGTTACATAACGTGTTTTTGCTTATTGCGGGGATGTATGTGCTAGCGTTTTGGCAGCTCAATAAGCTGGAATTCAAGCCATCAGCCCCCGTGGTTCAACAGTCGGTGCTGAGTGCGCTTAAAGAGGGTTGGTTGATCTTATATGCGAACAAAAACATGTGGCACATCACCTTGGTCGTAATGGTGATCAATACTACGGGTGCAATTTTCTGGATTCAAGCCATCTATTTTGCCAAAGCTGAATTAGCGCTCAGTCATATCGAGGTGGGTTACTTGATCGCGGCGTCTGGTGTCGGTGGACTATTAGGTTCTTTTACCGCTGATAAGGTTAGAAAGCGCATCGGGCTTGGCGTGCTGCTTATTTTATCTATTGTTTTAGAGGCGTTTGGATTCTTGTTCCCTGCATTGCTGAGTCAAAGCTATTTACTGCAAGGTATGACTTCAGCGCACATGGTTTTTATTGAAAAAGGCGTATTGATGATGTCGTTCTTGTGGGTGAGTGCGATTGGAGTCTACAGCAGTATTTGTATTTGGAGCTATCGTCAAGAAGCATTCGAGGAAAAGCACCTTGGTCGTGTTGCTGGAATTACAGGGTCTTTGTTTAAACTCTTGATGCCGTTTGGTTTGGCTGCTTCTGGATACTTGGTGACAATGTTTGGTTTGCCGGTACTCTTTGTCAGCTGTTTCGTGGCTCAAGTGTTGGCTGCCCTTGGGTTGATGATGACCAAGGTTCGCAAGATTCCTTAACGTCTCATTCTGGGTAAACCGTTATCAGCAGCAAAGTTATCGTATTAAGTGTTTAAAGTTTATTTGGTTCACGTTCATACTGAACAAAGGCCGACATAGCATGGAAATGAGGTAGGGCATTTGAAAAACACAATCGACTTAAATCTGTATCGATTTTTGGACCTGCTTTATGAGCAACAATCTCAGGCGAAGGTATGCCATATTCTGGATATCAGCCGCGCCACGTTTAATCGTCATCTTTCCGATTGTCGAGACTTGTTTGCTAATGAGTTATTCATTGCAACCAAAGGTGTTTATACGCCGACTTTGTTCACTACGCAATTGATGCTAGTGGTAAAAGAACCGCTCGAAAAGCTAGAGCAAGCGCAGCAAATATCGCAGTCGTTTATTGGTAACGATTCGAACATTGAATATGTTTTTCATGCCGCCAACCCTCTAAGCACGTTGTTTACGGTTCCTTTGTTGCAGGGGCTGACTAATGAGGAGTCTACGCCCAAAATCTCGATGATGGATTGGTCTTTGGATGGCGTTGAGTTTCCCAAGGCAGGCACGTTAGCGATTGGTGTGTCGGGTTATCCTAATGAATTCAATGATCGCATTGTTGAGCGCAAAGTGGGCTCGTTGGAATTGTTTGCTTATGTGGCGGATACCCACCCTTTAGCGAAAAACGAAGCCATTGACCTTAACCAACTAGAGAGCTTTGATACGGTGCGCGTTTCGATGGGGTCATTGGATGCTAACTCCTATTACGAACGCCTAAAAAAACGCACAGGCTTGGTATTGCAACAAAAGCTGACTGTTGCATCGGTATCCTCCGCATTGGAATGTGTTCAAGTCAGCCAGTATGTCTACGTTGGCTTTGATATGGATTTGGCTTCAATCCCAAGTGGGCTGAGCAAACGACCTGTTTTATTCAATGGAGAAGCGGTGACTTTTGATGTAGGTATTCAGTATCACCGCGCTTGTTATCAGCACCCTATAGTGAAGCGTATTGAACAGATCTTAAGTGAGAGCTTAGAAAGCTATTGATTTTATGGATGACAACAACAAAAAACGCGCCGATTAAGGCGCGTTTTAGTTACTGTCTGCAGGTGTCTAATTGAACACTACAGAGCGTTATAGCTCAACTTCTTCAATGTCACTCGGCTTCCATGTTTGGTCATACCAAGCTTCTTGAGGACCGTAGAGTCTTAGAATCGTGAACCAACCTTTACCTGGTACCGTCTCAATCCAGTTCGCTTCTTTGCCTTCAGGTGCTGTTGGACCAAAGTACAAATCAACCGAGCCATCTTCATTTTCAATAAAATCATCACGTTGGTTATTCTTGCTTGGCAGCGGCTGACTGGTTTGTAGTTCTGAACGCGTTTGTGTGTCGTAAGCTACAATCGACCAGAAGTTCTTAGCCGGAACATTCGCTGGGATGTTCAATTTATAGTGCTTACCGCCATCAAAATATTCACCGTCTTTCGCTTGATCAAGTAATGCGTATTTAGAGCCTTTTTCTATCAGCTTGAGCGACATTGCTGGGGTATTCACCGTTGCAACATAGAAGAAGTAAGAACGAGCATCTAGGTTGCGTCCGCCTTCACCTTGGTCAACAAGCCATTGGTAATCGTCTCCAATAAATGCAGTCTTCCATAAACGATCTTCATAAATGTAAGCCTTCTTGTCTCTTGGCTGGAAGTACAGAGATCTTGCCGTTGCGTTGCCAATCGCGACGCCGTCTTTCATCAGTTTCTTCATGCGTTCATCGGGTGCAAAAGGTTTGTTCTTTTGAATACCAATGCTCGACATTAGCCCGCGCAGTTCAGGGTCGATGAATGACACCGGCTCTTTGTCTAAGACGGTTTTAATTTCTGAATAGAAGTGCTCATCGTTCGCATGAATGGTATTAAACGCTTTGCCACTACCCGAGATGAACTCCATTTTCGGTTGAGCATCTTTCTTCGCTAATGGGTAGATTTTTAGTTTCTCTTTGTATGCCTTCACTGCAGCATCGGTTTTACCATCTTTCAGAAATCCGCGAGCGATAAACCAGTTGGTATAGCTGGTGGATTGTGAAACAAAGTAACCTTCAGGCACTTCGCCTTCATAACCTGGAGGTAAAATCAGGTACTTACCACCTTTGCCTTTATCTGGTCCTACGATGCCTAGGTCAGTCACAAAGCGGAAGAACGCATCGTTCACCGTAGTTGGCCCCATACCCTCTGGTACTTCAATGACGGTTGGGCCATCTTTCTCCAAGTCTAGGAAAACAGAAGCGTAAACCGTGTCGGTGTTACCGGTTAGAAATAGCGGGTTCGAATCCATCAGGTTATCAAATACGACGACTTGGTTTGATGATGTTGAACCTATCTCGGCATGACCAACGCGCAGTGCTTCAACCGAAGCCATTGGAATTGCATTGAGGAACACCTCTGTTGAACGAAGTGTATCTAAGTTGTCATAGAGTTTTTGCGCGGTTTCAGCCGTTGGCGCACCATCTTTAAAGTTCAGCTCACCGATGCTAGTTTGGACTGTATCTGCCGTCATAATGCTCGGTGGGATATCGGTATTGTAGTTTTCCGTCGCCAGTACTTGATGTGAGATAAAGAGACTGCTCGCCAACACAAGTGCTTTTAGCTTCGACTTAATCATGATGTCACCTTTCAGTTTCGTTTCGATGCATTTACTTTAAGTTAGTCGAAAAAACATATCTGATACGCGATAGGCTCAAAAATGAGAGTGGGTCATAGTTTATTGTGAAAGCATGAGATGAGGTTTTCATAGGGCGCAAAACCAAAAAGCCCCTTTACTAAAAAATCAGTAAAGGGGAGAGAGCTACCACACGAAACGGTAAACTTAAAAACGCAGATTGAAACCTAACTCGACACTGCCATCTGAACGAAATACATCTCCCGGACTAACGCGCTTTTGACCAAAGGTATACTTCACATATGGTTCAACCCATTTAGGTTTCAAAGTGAAAGTGACATCTTGGCTGTTGTAATAGCCTTTTGAGCCCGTTAATTGGCGGTCATGACTGAATGAATAGGAAAAGTTCATAAACTCTGTGGGAGAGTAACTTGTCCCGATGGTGTTTTTCCATTCTCTATCTGTCATATCTATGAGGGATAAAGACACATCGCGCCATTCATGTGATGTGTTCGCAAACACCATAATATTGTTCGTGATGGCGGTGCCGCTGAATAAACCGATGTCGTAGATATCAAGTAAATCTGCTCGGCCATAACTTACGAAAGCTTCGGTGTAAAAGTTACCTAGCATCAAGCCGTAGCCCGTCCCTATTTCTAGGTAACCTTCCGAGTCAACTTCAGCACTGATGTTGATTTCTTCAGTTGCTTGAATTACTCCGGATACTGTCCCTATCCAATTATCACCAGCCTTCGCGGTTTGAAAGCTCAAGCTTGGTTCATGATAATTCAAAGTTTGTAATTGATGGTCATTTGCATATGCCGCAAGGGGCATCAATAAAGGAATTAATAATCGTTTCATCGTGTTCTCAACTCTCAAATAAAAAGGAGCCGCTAATAAGCGACTCCTTTGCTTTTTATATTTATTGTCTTTGATTAGCTGCGACTAACACGGTCTTTTACAGCTTGCTTAATTTGCTGACGTTGTTCTTGAGAAAGAGATTGTGCCTTTTGACGAATTTGCTCTGCATTTAAATCTGAGCGAAGCTCAATACGTTCAGCAACTACTTTCTTTGCTTTATCAGAGATATTTACATCAACAATTTTCCCGTCATTAATAATAATGCTTACCGCTTTATCATTAATACTAATCCATGTTGAGCCATCAGTCTTTTGTCCAGATTCAATGCTAGTAATCAGTCGGTCATTTAAGCTTGGTGGTAGTTGTTTTTCAGAATCAGGAGAGACTCCCCATTCACCATCAATGGTTGATTTTTCCCAATCAATTACCCATTCACCACGACTGTCTTGATAAATAACATAAACGTCGTCAGAGTTCATGGCACCTAATCGAACTTCAAATGACCCATGAGTGTCACCTGGCTCAATAATTAATACCGTTTTACCGTCTTCGTTGTACACGTAAGCTTGTTGGTGTTCTTTACTAAACTCGATAGTGTAAGGCTTATTTGGATTATCCCAACCACCATCAAATTCAGGTAAGTCGTTATCTGGGTTTACCCAACCCCAACCATTATCTACATCACCTCTGATGATGGTAATATTGCCGTTGCTGTCTTTTCCAATTTGCATAGTTTCGCCAGTAGAGAAATCAGTAAATACGATTCGACTTTTTCCATCATATTCAGCTCCCCCAATAACAACACCATCAATTGTGACCAAGTTAGTTGTTGTATCAATAACATAATCAACGCCATTAATTGTCACTGGTATAAATGGGTTTGTGTGTCCTTCATCCCCATCCCATTTAGGTGGTAATTCTGGTGCAGGTTTCGTGACATCCCAGCCATGATCTCCATCCCACGAACTATCATCTTTAGGTGGTAGTTGCGGGCCTGGTTTTATCGTTTCAGAAATAATTAAACGGCCATTTTCAACTTGAAGTACTGCTTCTCCACCATTGTAGCCATGGAAGACAAGCTCTGAACCTTCTTTTTGTATGTGGCCAATAGTTTCACCTTGAGTATTTTTTACTTCATCACCATTGGTTACATAAGTTGTACCGTTTAAGCGAATGACCGTATTACCCTTGCTTCCTTGTAATAAGCTAGCTTGGTAGTTACCTTCATCACCACTAACGATTGCTGCTTGTAGGTTTTCACCTTGGAAGTATGTAACATCAGCAATACCATCTTGTGGATCTACACCGCCGCCGTTATCACTTGAACCTGAAGAAGAACAACCAGCAAGGAATGTTGCCGCAATAGCAGTGCTCAGTAATTTTAGTTTCATGGTTTACTCTCAAATAATTGTTTAGGAACTTAAGTTGCTTCTTGCAATGT
Organism: Vibrio sp. 10N.261.52.A1; assembly: GCF_002876325.1. Classification (NCBI taxonomy): domain Bacteria; kingdom Pseudomonadati; phylum Pseudomonadota; class Gammaproteobacteria; order Vibrionales; family Vibrionaceae; genus Vibrio; species Vibrio sp. 10N.261.52.A1. The sequence continues at coordinate 4,253 of NZ_MCYD01000871.1, read as the reverse complement.
TGTGTGGCGTTCCTGGCCGATGAGAGAAGTATATGGATTGTACAAAAAAGCCTCTAATCCCTTGAGGGAATAGAGGCCTTAACGATGAGTTATTAATGAAAAGGGGGAAAGATGGTGATAACCGCTAGTTATCATTGAGCAATAACTCGAGTTTTTTCCTTAGCCATAGAGTCACAGGACTATTGCGATTTTTGTGATGGTAGTATGCACAAACAGTTGGTTGAACGTCAGCACTATCGAATAATAAGTTAATTGCTCTGAGTGAGGTCTTTTGCTCAATTTCTAGAAATTTGGAAGCCGGAAAGATCATGTCAGAGTTTCTTACAACATCAATAACAGCTGAGGGCAACTCTGAACGAAATCCTATATTTGCGGTGTGACCTTTTATTTTAAGTATCTTCTCTGCAAGCGATTGGTGTGAGTTCCAATCTACAGCGATGACAGAAGCTAATTCGAAATTGACGCCATCTTTGACTTCTAAATAATCATTTTCGTAGGGGTGATCTTCTCTTACATATCCCTTAAATGTGTCTTTCGCAATTGGCTGTTGAAGCAGTTCTTTTGGCGCGTGGTTGATTTCATAGTTTAAGCCAATATGTACTTCATCATTGATGATGTCAGTCATTGTTGTGCCTGACCAGTTCAACAGTTGAACTTGTACCAAAGGCGCTTCTGCTCTTATTGCTTTAAAAAGTTTGCTGGAAAAGGATGAAAGCAGATAAGGAGACAGAGCAACTTTAACCACACCTTGCAGTTCTTCGGGGTTGAATTCATTACTACTGTTTAAAGCGGAAGATAGCTCATCAAGTATAGGAGAAATACTTTCTGCCAGCATGTTCGCGTGTTCGGTGGCACGCAAACCGTGGTGAGTTTTAACAAATAGTTCGTCATCGAAATGATCACGTAGCCTCTGAAGCGCTTTACTTATAGCAGGCTGAGATACGAACAATCGATCTGATGCTTTTCGCATATTCCGTTCTTGATGGAGAATAATAAAAGTTCGTAATAGATTTAAATCTAAATTGGAAAACAGGTCTTTTGCCATATTAGGTACCGGCATGAATTTGTAATTTAATAATAAGATGGTGTTCGGTTGAGGACAAATAGATATTTCGCATAGTTGTGACGCTAATAAAACAAAGCCCGCACTTGGCGGGCTTATGAGTCGTAATCTAGATTTTTACTGCGTAACGGGTTTGACTGTCTTGGACTGTCGGATTGCAAGAATCAGTTGTGGTAGCAGTGACATGATGATCATGCCTGTCATGAGTGAGTATTGTACCGCAGTGAAGGATTCACCCATTAACACCATACCTGTCACGATGCCCGCTACTGGGTTGGCGATACCACCAAAGGTAAAATCAACCACAGTCATACGTTGTAGTAGCCATACATACATGCCGTAACCCAGCGCTGTGTTTAGCCCAATCACCCAAACCAAGCCCATTGCGTTGCGAGTATCGAAATGAGTCACCGCATTCACATAAGGCTGCGGGTCGATGAAGGCATGAACGCCAGACGCGATAGACAAGATTGCCCCGCCCAGAATCAGCTGCCATGTCAGTACCTTCCACCAGTGCATGCGATTACCCAGTGATTTGGTAATGCTGCTGCCGATAACGATACACATGATCGCGGCAAACATTGCACCTAAACCGATAGGGTTCAATGCGGTTTGACTTGGGTTGAATAGAATCCAAGCCAAGCTAACCAATCCAATACCTGACAAGGCTTGAATCAAATGTGGGCGCTGCTTTTTCACTACCCAATGGAAGATCATTGCGAAAACAGGCACAGAGATCATACCGACGCCTGAAATCGCTGAAGGCAGCGTCAGTGCCATCACGAAGATCAAACCAAAGAAGGTCGCGATGTTGATCAGGCCTAGAGTGAAAATGATTTGCCACTCGCCTTTTTTCGGCAGTGTTGGTTTTACCGCTAGCAATAACAAACCAGCAGGTAATGCACGCAAAGCACCTAGTAATAGTGGTGGCCACTCCTGTAGCGTAAATTGCGTCACTGCATAAGTTGTTCCCCAAAAGAATGCAGGAATCATTGCTAATAATATGTTCATCTGAAATATCTTTACGTTAAGATAACTATTGTGTGAACTGTATACTGAGAACTAGTGGTTGTAAAGTATCTTTATGTTAAACTAGTTTAAAGTAATCAGACTAATAACGGAGCTAGATTGCAAATGGATGCTATCGACCGCGTTGTAGAGCAATGGGCAAAGGAAAAGCCCGAATTAGAAACTGAGCCTATGGCAATGATGGGCCGGATTATGCGTATTGCCAAGTACATGGAGACGCAAGTTGCCGACCTTCATAAAAAATACGACATGAAATTGGGTGAGTTTGATGTATTGGCGACCTTGCGACGCTCTGGCAAGCCATACCGACTAACGCCCTCTGAGCTAATTGGGTCAATGATGCTGACATCAGGTGCGATGACTAATCGTCTTGATAAACTGGAAGCTAAAGGGTTAATCAGCCGAGAGCACAGTAAAGAAGATCGACGAAGCGTCAGCGTTAAATTGACTAAAGATGGCTTAGTTCTGATTGATGAGATGATGACTGAGCATGTCGAAATGCAGAAAAAGCTGGTTAAGTCTTTATCGGCAAGCCAGAAGAAAAACACTAACCAACTTTTAAAAACTTGGTTGAGTGCCTACGAGTAGGTTCGTTTATCTCTTTTTAGATTCATTAAAAAACCGAAGCATAAGGCTTCGGTTTTCTTTTTTAAGTTATCTCTATTGCTGAATTAAGCTTGCAGCATCTCGTCGCTAAACAGTTCTGCGCAGCCAATTCCGTTGATGGCGCAGCTTTCATCGATGTCTGATATGTCGCCGCTGACGCCAATGGCACCGAGTACCGTTTTATCTTTGTCTCGAATCAGTAAGCCCCCTGGTACTGGTACCATGTTTCCGTGTGCGAGTACGTTCACGGCGGAGATAAATGCTGGCCTGTTGTCAGCATCTTGGGCGAGTTTTCTTGAGGAACACCCTAGTGCGAGTGCGCCCCAGGCTTTAGCAATGGCGATGTCAGGTCGCATCATGCTTGAGCCATCTTGACGTTGCAGAGAAATCAGTTTGCCACCGCTGTCTAACACAGCAACAGTGAGTGGCTCTGTGTGAATCTTTTTGCCTGCTTTAAAGGTGCCATCTATGATGGTTAACGCTTGTTGTAGAGTCAAACTTCCCATGTTATCTCCTAATTTTCAGGGGCTTGGCTAATTCAAACAGACCCTCATCAGTGTTTAATGACCTGTTTGAATCGCCGCAAGACGCCTAGCTGGATTCTTGCAAAAGCCCATAGCTGGGTAAAGTTAGGAAGGCGGCGAACTCTTCGGCTGTAGAAAGTTGATAGAAAAGATCAGCCGTCTCTTCAAATCGACCTGCTGCGTAGCGCGAGTCACCGACTTCGTGTTTTATTGTGTCTAACTCTTGGTAAAGCCAAGAGTGGAACAGTTGTTTGGTAAAGGTTTGACCGTCATCTAGCGAGACGCCGTGATGGATCCATTGCCAAATGTTGGCTCTTGAGATCTCCGCGGTGGCGGCATCTTCCATTAGTCCGTAGATAGGTACGCAGCCGTAGCCTTGGATCCAAGCCTCTATGTAATACAGCGCAATACGGATATTCTTGCGCACGCCAGCCTCGTCGCGGCTGCCTTCACATGGTTTAAGTAAGGTGTCGGCATTGATGGTGTGTTCCGGGCTTTGGAAATCCATTTGATTGACTTTGCCATCAAGGTGCTTGTCGAAAATCGACATCGCTAAATCAACTAAGGCAGGGTGCGCGACCCATGTGCCATCGTGACCGTTTTGTGATTCTCTTTGTTTGTCTTCAATAACCTTAGCGGTAACACGCTCCATCTCTTGCGGATCTTTTGCTGGAATGAAGGCTGACATACCTCCCATTGCCAATGCCCCACGAGCGTGACAAGTACGAACCAACAGCTGGCTGTAAGCGTTCAGGAATTCTTGATCCATGCCGATCCCGTGACGGTCTGGCAAGATACGATCTTTATGATTTTTCAGTGTTTTAATGTAGCTGAAGATGTAATCCCAACGACCGCAGTTCATCGCAACGATGTGATCGCGCATGGCGTACAAGATCTCTTCCATTTGGAAAACGGCCGGCAGCGTTTCAATCAATACGGTCGCACGGATGGTTCCTTTTGCTACGTTGAAATAGTTCTCGGTGAAACTGAAAATGTCGTCCCACCATTGTGCTTCTTCCATGCTCTCAAGC
>NZ_MCYD01000870.1:0-4792 GCF_002876325.1 Vibrio sp. 10N.261.52.A1 | reverse complement strand
ATAAAAAAAGGCCTCACATTGTGAGGCCTTTTGATTGGGCAAGGTTTTTAATAGATCAGGCGAGTGTTAACACAACTCCCTAAAGTTCTTAAAGTTAGCGTGGTTCTTAGAAGTTAGCGTGAGGGCCAAATACTTCGTAGTGAACACGAGAGCGGTCAACTTTCAGTGCGTCTAGCTGCTCAACAATGTTCTTCATGAAGCCTACAGGGCCACAGATGTAGAAATCGCTGTCTTTGAATCCTTCAGTATCAGAGATCGAAGCAAGATCCATTTGACCTTCGTGTGTGTTTTCACACGCAGATGCTTCTTTGTTCATGTACCATGTCTTCGCAGACCAGCCTTTATCAGCAACGATGTCTTTCACACGTTTAGTGAATGAGTGTTGACCTTCATTTTCACAAGCATGTAGGTAAAGCACTGGCTCGTTTTTCTCTTCAGTATTCAGGAACTCAAGCATTGACTGCATTGGCGTTACACCAACACCTGCAGAGATAAGCGTTACTGGCTTTCTGCGCTCTTGATACATGAAGTCGCCCGCCGGAGCGTAAAGGTTTACTTCATCACCGATAGCAACCGTGTCGTGTAGGTGATTAGAAACCACGCCCTGTGTTTCTTGGCCATGGCCTTCACGCTTCACAGAGATGCGGTATTGCTTACCGTTCGGCTTATCTGATAGTGAGTATTGACGAATTTCGCTATATTGCGCGCCTTCTGGCTTAACTTCGATACCGATGTATTGACCAGGCGTGTAATCTAGAACGTCACCGCCATCTTTTGGTTGTAGAATAAAGCTTGTTACTAGTGCTGATTCTTCAATCTTGTCTGCAATCACGAACGTACGTGCTGCTTCCCAACCGCCAACAGCTTGTTTGCGTTGTAGGTAAAGCTCAGCTTCACGATCGATGAATACTTGAGCCAAGAAAAGGTAAGCCGCTGTCCACGCCTCTTCTACTTCAGGTGTAAATGCGTCTGTTGCCAATTCACGTAGTGTTTCAATCAGGTGTAAACCAACGATTTGGTAGTGTTCTGGTTGAATGTTAAAACTTGTGTGTTTGTGAGCAATGCGTTCAACCGCTGTTGTTAACGCTGCTAGGTTTTCAATGTTCTTTGCATATGCCGCGATAGCTTCAAACAGTGCTACGCCTTGGCGACCTGTTCTTTGGTGAGTCATATTGAAGATATCTTTTAACTCAGGGTTATGCGTGAACATACGTTGATAAAAGTGCTGAGTTAAAGCTGGGCCTGCGCTCTCAAGTAGAGGAATAGTAGATTTGATGATTTCGATATGTGCATTGTTAAGCATGAATTTACTCCGAACACTGAGCCTTATGACCTATTATGTCATTTTGACTACTTAAAAATTAAGAATGACTTATCGATTTTCTGAAAGCTTAGTTATTCTTAGAAACTGAGTTATTTTGACTCGTTTTCATTTCAAAAAATCGCGAAACCTGATTAATGCCACCTGATTGATTGAGATCAAGAATAGTCTGTTTAATCAGCGCTATAATTGGGCTTCACTGTGTCTTTTGCACAATCAGTGCCAACTTTTTCAAGCCCCGCCAGCACTGGCTTTATTCTCAAAAATCGCTTTATAAAAATGTCAAAAAGACCTTTTTTTTAAGTCAATAAGACTCTATGATGTATATAAACACACACAGTTAGAGTTTTTTATGCAAGATATCTCCGCATCTACCCTCATGGAAATGACCATTGGCCTCGCAAGTGGTGTGAACGATCAAGATCGTTTTAATCGCCTAATCGATGCCATTCGTAAAACCATTACGTGTGATTGTGTCGCGCTCTTAAGCCTTCAAGGTGACACACTAGTCCCTATCGCAATGCAAGGGCTCAGCCGCGACACGTTCGGTCGTCGCTTTATCATTTCAGAGCATCCACGTTTTGCGGAGATATGTGCATCTCGCTCTCCTGTTCGTTTCGATTCTGATAGTTCTCTCCCAGATCCTTTTGATGGCCTACTGATCGACCATGATGGCGACCTGCCAATGCATGCCTGTATGGGACTGCCTTTGCTATTTGGCGATAAGCTATTAGGAGTTCTAACGCTAGACAGCCTCAAGCCAGACGTCTTCGCTAATATTCCAGCACGAAACCTTGAAGTATTAGCAGCCATTGCGGCGTCAAGCATGCAGATGGCATTAACTTTCTCTCAGCTTGAGCATCAAGCAAAACAGTCCAAACAGCTGTTAGAAGAGTTGAACGTTGAAGCGTGGGAACGCGACGGCGGTGAATTAATTGGTAACAGTGACACCATGGTTGCGCTTAAGAACGACATCGCTGTAGTAGCGCCTTCAGAATTCAACATTCTGATTCACGGTGATACGGGTGTAGGTAAAGAACTGGTTGCTCGCACTCTGCACCATCAATCGCAGCGTAAGCGTAATCCACTGGTTTACGTAAACTGTGCGGCTATTCCTGAGAACCTCGTTGAGAGTGAACTGTTTGGTCACGTACGTGGTGCATTTACGGGCGCAGACAAAAACCGCTTAGGTAAGTTCGCACTCGCCGATGGCGGCACCCTATTCCTTGATGAAATTGGTGAACTGCCGTTAGCCGCGCAAAGCAAGTTACTGCGTGCGCTGCAAAACAACGAAATTCAACCTGTAGGTCAAGACAACATTCAAACCATTGATGTGCGTGTTTTGGCAGCCACTAACCGAGACTTAAAGCAAGAAGTGGAAGACGGTCGATTCAGAGCCGATTTATACCACCGATTAAGTGTGTACCCTATTGCGGTCCCTGCTTTGAAAGATCGTGGAGACGACATCAGCTTGCTAGCCGGTTTCTTCCTAGAACAGGCTCGTCGCAAACTCGGCATCAACCAAGTGAAATTCCGCTCTGATGTTCTTGTATTCCTGAACCGCTATGGCTGGCCAGGTAACGTCCGTGAACTTGAACACGTAATCAGTCGTTCAGCATTAAAAGCACTTGCTCGCAGCACCAACAAGAACCTAGTGACAATCACCAAAGAAGATTGTGGGCCGTTGGATCAAGATCAGCCAGTCGCAACAACTCAAGCGAAAACAACTCCGCTATCCACGCCAACGGTTGATCTATCGGCAGGCTTACGCGGTGCAACCGACGATTTTCAACGTAGCATCATCACTGAGGTGTTAGAAGAGGCGAACTTTAACTGGGCGCAGGCAGGTCGAGTTCTAAAGACGGACCGAGCAAACCTAACCCGACTATCGAAGCGTTTAGGGCTAAATGTGGCTAAGTCTCACACGATTGAACGGACAAAATAGATATTAGCAGTTTGTTGCGAGCATCTGGCAAAACTTGTGTATATAATGCTGCAAATTGTAACGCTAATTTTAAATATGTAGAGAGAGTTATGAAGTTTATCCGTTGGTTCTTAGGTCGTGTCATTTTGCTATTAAATTTTGTTTTTACTCCTCGTGGCGTGAAACGTTCGCAAGAAGAACAAAACAAAGTCAATGAGCAAGCTAAATCACACACGTTATACCAATTCGAAGCGTGCCCATTTTGTGTAAAAGTGCGCCGCGCGATGAAACGTCAATCGGTTCAGTTTGAACTTCGTGATGCTAAAAACAATGAACAGCACCGTGCAGAGCTTGAAGCGGGCGGCGGTCGTGTGAAAGTGCCTTGTCTACGTATTGAGAAAGACGGCAAAACTGAGTGGATGTACGAGTCTTCAGACATCGTTGCTTACTTAGAAAAGCAGTTCGCATAAGCTAACAAGCTAAGCGAAAGTCAGATACAAAAAATCCCTCGAACGTGAGGGATTTTTTATGTCTGTTATTTGTGCGATCTTCTCTTAAGAACAAAACGCTAAAACCTATTTCGCGACAATCAGCATCAGCTCAACACGACGGTTACACGCCTTACCTTGCGGGGAAGCATTGGTACACGCTGGAACGTACTCACCAAAGCCACGAGTATAGATAGAACGACTCGACACATAGTTACTCTCTAGGCGAGCTTTCACCTCTTTTGCGCGCTGCTCTGACAAAGGATCATTGATACGATCTGTGCCGGTGTTATCGGTATGACCTTCAATCACAATATCGATGTCTTGGCGCTGAGAAAGGTAACTACCAAGTGTGTCTAACCATTGATTGTAAGCGGGTTCAGGGAACGCAGATCCTGTTTTAAAATTCACATGTTGCTCAAGTTTTACCATCACATGGTTACCTGGCAACACTTCAAAATCGATGCGGTTTTGTCTTAAAAACACTTCTAGCGGGTCGTTCGTTGACACGCCACGACCGAAGTTAGTGGTTATGGTTCTTTGATGTTGAGAGCTACTTTGCATTGAGTAGCCGCGGCGGTTTGTAGTTGTTGTCGTTTGAACAACGCCCCACTCCGGATGCATCAAATCGTAATCTGTTTGAGGCGCTGTCTCTAGCAGATTGTCGCCTAACATACCGGTTGGTAACGTCGTTTCACACCCAGCCAAAGCTATGCTTAACATTATCGCTAAATATCTCATTACTTCACCAACCACTCATGCAGATAAACCATTTACTAATGTCTATATCGGCACCCAGAGAAAAACTTTAGACAAAAAGCACGCACTTCTAAAAAAAGTGCTTTTGATCACAGTTAACCGTCAACTAGCCTGTCTTAGCTCGCTAGTTCGTACTGTTTGCATTTATTTACCTTATAATTGTTTTCCAATTCGTACCAAATAGTTAGAATCTCACGACTTCTCAACGCTAGAGTAAACATCATGTTTAAACCATTTACTAAATTCTTCACTGCGCTTGTTGCTGTACTTGTTATTGCTGGTTGTAGCGAAACAGACGAG
>NZ_MCYD01000869.1:0-5541 GCF_002876325.1 Vibrio sp. 10N.261.52.A1 | reverse complement strand
TACAGGGAACAAGAAGATATGTGCTGATGGAAAGTTACGTGAGATAACGTACATTCAGCCCAAGGTTAGAAAATAGGAAGAAGTAAGCAATGTTCCAGACTGATGATGTAAGAATTAACAAAGTAAAAGAGTTATTACCCCCTGTTGCTGTTTTAGAAAAGTTTCCAGCGACAGAAGTTGCTTCTTCGACAACCTTTGAAAGCCGTAAAGCAATTCACAACATTCTAGAAGAAAGTGACGACCGTTTATTGGTTATCGTTGGCCCATGTTCTATTCATGATCCAGAAGCGGCTCTTGAATACGGTAAGCGTTTGAAAGTACTACGCGATGAGCTAGGCGATAAGCTTGAAATCGTAATGCGTGTTTACTTTGAGAAACCACGTACGACGGTTGGCTGGAAAGGTCTGATCAATGACCCTTACATGGACGACACGTTCAAACTAAACGACGGTCTGCGCCTTGGACGTAAGCTACTTCTTGACCTAACAGACATGGGTATGCCGACAGCAAGTGAATTCCTAGACATGATCACGCCTCAATACGTAGCAGACTTAATTAGCTGGGGTGCAATTGGCGCACGTACTACGGAATCTCAAGTTCACCGTGAGCTAGCTTCTGGTCTTTCATGCCCTGTTGGCTTTAAGAATGGTACCGATGGCAACATCAAGATCGCAACAGACGCAATCCGCTCTGCAAGTGCTTCTCACCACTTCTTATCGGTAACTAAGTACGGTCACTCAGCTATCGTTGAAACGGCTGGTAACCCAGATTGTCATATCATCCTACGTGGTGGTAAAGAGCCAAACTACAGCGCAGAGCACGTTGGTAAGATCAAGCAAGAGCTAGAAGCTTCTGGTCTACCGCAGAAAGTAATGATCGACTTCAGCCATGCAAACAGTTCTAAGCAATTCAAGCGTCAAATGAATGTGTCTGATGACGTAAGTGCACAGATCTCGGGTGGTGATAAAGCTATCTTTGGTGTGATGATCGAATCTCACCTAGTTGAAGGTCGCCAGGATTTGGTTGACGGCAAAGCTCCAACATACGGCCAGTCAATTACTGATGCTTGTATTGGTTGGGAAGATACTGAAACAGTACTTCGTCAACTAGCAGATGCAGTTGAAGCTCGCCGTAACAAGTAAGTTAGTGACTTTAATTAGTCTCTAGAACGACTCAGATAATTGAGCCCTTACTCGCTTTTGTGAGTAAGGGCTTTTTAATAGTCCCTAATCGCTAATAGGAAGTGACCTGTATTTTTAAGCTAGGAAAGACACTAGCTCGTCGACTTTAAGTGACAACAAATCTTTATCTTGCTTGGTTTCTACATTAAGGCGGATTAGTGGCTCGGTATTGGATTTCCTTAAGTTAAAGCGCCAAGTACCCATATCCATGCTAATACCGTCGGTATGATCTATGTTTACAGCACGCTTTTGGTAGCATGAAAGTACACGAACGATAGCTTGTTCTGGGTCTGCTACCTTGCGATTGATCTCTCCAGAAGAGGGGAATCTTTCTACGCTAGAGCTGATAAGTTGATGAAGAGATTGTTGAGTCTTACTGATCAGTTCAATCACGAGTAGCCAAGGAATCATCCCTGAGTCGCAGTACCCAAAGTCACGGAAGTAGTGATGTGCACTCATCTCTCCACCGTACACAGCGTTGAGCTCTCGCATTTTCTCTTTGATCAAAGCGTGCCCAGCTTTTACGCCAACAGCGTTTCCCCCGAGCTTTTCTGCAATCTCTATTGTATTCCATGTCATGCGCATGTCGTGTAGTACAGTTGCATTGGAATCCTTCAGTAAGAAGGCTTCGGTTAGCAGACCGACGATGTAGTAACCCTCAATGTAATTACCTTTTTCATCAAAGAAGAAACAACGATCAAAATCACCATCCCAGGCGATACCAAGGTCTGCGGAGTGCTCTAAAACGGCGTCGCGGGTAGCAGCTTGGTTTTCTTTAAGTAAAGGATTAGGGATGCCATTTGGGAACATCCCATCCGGAGTGTGATGAACCTTGATGAAGGTGATTGGAGCATTCAGTTCATTGAATTTGGTCTCTAAGGCATCAATGACATGCCCAGCAACGCCGTTTCCCGCGTTAACCACAATCTTCATCGGTGATAGCTTTGACGGCTTTATGTAAGAGAGTAGGTGATCAACATAAGGAGCGAGAATACTGGTGGTTCTAATGAAATTATCGGCTTGTTCATGGCTGATCGGTTGTTCGCTGAACCTCTCATGCTCTAGAACTTCTATGTGCTGTTTAATTACATCTAATCCTTTGTTTTTACTTATCGGATTCGCGTGTAGACCGACTAACTTCATGCCGTTGTAATTGATTGGATTGTGGCTTGCCGTAATCTGGACTCCGCCAATGGCTTGTAGGTGGCGAGTCGCAAAGTAGACTTCTTCTGTGCCTGTCATACCGAGATCTACCACGTTGATCCCTGATTCGATCAAACCCTTGGTCATCGCTTTCTGCAGGAGCAATGAGGTTTCACGATTATCACGACCAATGACTACTTTAGCCAAGCTATTGAGTGACGTTTTAGATGTTTCTGCAAGGACATATTCGCCAAATACTATACCAAGCAGGTAAGCTAGGCGCTCATTGATTTGTTTACCAATGATTCCTCGGATATCGTTATTTTTAAAGCAGCTGAGGTCTAAATTCTGTTTCATTGTATCGTCGCTGCTTTAGTTCGATTTGTTGATTTGAGGTGAGCTAGACTGTCCGCTTCGCCCGTAACTATCTTGATATCGAATAATGTCGTCTTCACTCAAATGGCTACCGGTTTGTACTTCGATCATTTCGAGTGGATTGTCCCCTGGATTTTCTAGGCTGTGTATGTGTCCTAGCGGAATATAAGTGGATTGGTCTTCTTCAACGAGATAGGTTTTCTCATCATTGGTCACCTTCGCAACACCTGCTACAACAACCCAGTGTTCTGCTCTATGGTGATGCATCTGCAGGGATAGCTTGTGACCGGGTTTTACGGTGATACGTTTAACCTTGTCGCGTTTGCCTAAGTCGATTACATCGTATTTACCCCAAGGTCTAAACACTTCGCGGTGATGAACATGTTCTGTGCGATCTGCTTGATTCAGTTGGCTGACAATCGATTTCACGTCTTGAACTTTGTCTTTGTTCGCGACGAGTATGGCGTCTTTTGTTTCGACAATAATGAGATTTTCGACACCTACAGTCGCAACCAGTTTGTTTTCAGCGTGGATATAGTTGTGCTGAGAATCGACCGTTAACACATCGCCTTCAATCACATTGTTCTGTTCATCTTTATCACTTACATCCCAAATCGCAGACCACGAGCCAATATCATTCCAACCAACATCCATCGAAATTACCGCAGCATCTGACGTTTTTTCCATCACGGCATAGTCGATAGAGTCACTTGGACTGCTTTTGAATGCTTCAGCGTCAATACGGATAAAATCGAGGTCAGTATTTTGTTTTTCGAGAGCGCTTTTACAGGCCTCAAGGATCTGTGGATGATGTTTTGCTAGCTCTTCTAAGTAGCGTGAGGCTTTAAACATGAACATACCGCTGTTCCAGAGGTATTGGCCCGAATTAACGTATTGTTCTGCGGTGGCTAGATCTGGCTTTTCAACGAAACATTCAATGGCAAAAGCATGGTGGGAGAGTGGATCTCCTTGTTTTATATAACCATAGCCAGTTTCTGGTGCGCTTGGAGTAATACCAAAAGTAACCAGTTTACCTTGTTTTGCGTATTCAACACCTCTCGCCACCGTTTGCTGAAATTCTGCTGTTTTAGCGATGTGATGATCAGCAGCCAGTACCAATAATATTGGATCTGACTCATTTTGTTGGTTACATCTGGTGTGATTTAAAGCCTGTAATGCAGCGAGTGCGATGGCGGGAGCTGTGTTTTTTCCGACAGGTTCTAGCAAAATACCACTGTGTTCAATGTTGGCCGAGCGAGCCTGTTCCGCAGCAATAAAGCGGTGCTCTTCATTACAGATAATGAAGGGAGCCGCACATTCTGCATTACTCAAGTGCGCTTCAAGACCTTGTAGGCGTATAAGGGTTTGCTGGAGCATCGATTGTTCGCCAGCAATATTGAGGAACTGCTTTGGGTAAAGCTCGCGAGAGAGGGGCCAGAGGCGGCTACCAGAGCCGCCAGCTAGAATGACAGGTAAAATCATAGCGTGGTACAGGGTGCATTAAAATACTGGCGCCATGTTATCACGCTTCACTCTTTTTAATTATCGATAACCCATTTAGTTACCTATAAACAGTAAATACGCTGTTTATTGATGGCCTGATGGATTCGAAATAGCCATATCTTGAACTTCGCTAAAACCTTGTGGGTCGATTTTGAGTGTTTGTGTTGGGAAAGCGATATCCGCATTGTGCTTATGAATAATCGCCAGTACCTGCAGTAGCACATCTTGTTTCACTTCATGGTATCTCACCCAGTTGACGGTTTTGGTGAAGGTGTAGATAAAGAAGTTCAGCGTTGATGGGCCAAACTTGTCGAAGTTCACGATGAGCGTCTGCTTAGCATCGATGTCTGGGTGCGTTTCAAGCATGGCTTTTACGTCATCCACGATAACAGCTAACTTGCTCGCATCTTCGTAACGAAGCCCAAAGGTTTCATTAATTCGACGGTTTAGCATTCGCGATGGGTTTTCCACCACAATGTTACTGAATACTGAGTTTGGCACGTACAAAGGTCGTTTATCAAAGGTGCGAATAATGGTCATGCGCCAGCCAATACGTTCGACGGTACCTTCGATTTGACGGTCGGGAGAGCGAATCCAATCACCGACTTTAAAAGGTCGGTCGAAGTAGATCATCATGCCACCAAAGAAGTTCGAAAGTAGATCTTTTGCTGCCAAACCGACAATCAAACCACCCACACCACCAAAGGTCAGAAGGCCAGACAGGCTGAGTCCAAACGCTTGCATGATTGTCAGGCCGCCCATGACCATAAAGAACAGACGAGCTACTTTTGCAATCGCCTGTACAGTTGTCTCATCCCTGTTTTTTTGCTCTAAGACGTATGCTTCAGCATTGGTGATCATTCGTAAGGTGAACCAAACGAAGGTACATATGATCAATATGTGCTTGAGAGTTTTTAACCAGTTGATTTCATTGCCAAACTGATCTTGAAGAATCAAACCGACAGATACGGTCGCTGGCCAACACCAAAGTAACGTACTGACAGGGGTTTTCAGTGCCTTTAGTAGTAGGTCATCCCAGTGAAAGTGGGTTCTCTGTACCAGAACTTCCAAGCGATTATGGATTATTCGCCAAGCTACCCAAGCGAGAAAACTCGCAATAGTGATGAATAGGACGCTATTCGCCCAGTCACTATGGGTCTGGTTGATGTAGGTTTGTACTTGGGTCAATAATTCATTCATTGTGTGTGCTGCCGCAGAAATTATGAATTGGAAATTAGCAGAAACTCGAGATGTTCTCTACCTTTATAAATCAAGCGATTATAACAATAGTATAACTCTATTTATTGCAGAACTGACTTTTTTTGAGATAGAAACTAAT
>NZ_MCYD01000868.1:0-10365 GCF_002876325.1 Vibrio sp. 10N.261.52.A1 | reverse complement strand
ATTACGGGTGAAAACGACCGCCCCGTAGCAACGAGCTTCACCGAAACAACTATCAACAGTTCAACTACAGTTGATTTCGCACCACATACAAGTGATGAAGAAGATGATGCTGCTGGTATCGAAACTTCGGTAATTATCGAGAGTGAACCTATTTTCGGTACTTTGTACGAAGTGGCGGATGATGGTACTAAAACTGAGGTTGTGGTCGGACAAGAGTATGGTGATGCTGACAATTTTGAATATGTTTTAGATTCAGATATTGCTGACCAACTTAGCTTTAGTGCATCTGATCTTGCTTCTGATATTGATACATCAAACGGAAGCACATCGATTTCTTATTTTAACGATCTTATTTCGATTTCTGCTGGTACATACACGGGTAGTTCACCTGTTGGTAACGATGTAGTTAGTAACCCTGGGGTTTACTTGAATTACGATGGCTATAGTGTAGAAGATGGTTTTGGTGTATCAACAAGTAAGAACGGAAGTAGCGAACTTGACGTAACCTCGAAAGAATTCATTTCTGTCGATTTTGGGAATAGTGGTGCGGAAATTTTGTCTGCTAATCTAGATTTCGGTAGCGTTTATGGGAATTACAACCCTAACAGTAGCGCTGACGGTGAGATTAACGTTGTTGCATTGGACTCTGATGGTAACGTTGTTGGTACGTTCAACTTCAATACTGAAAACAATTCCAATTTCGGCGACGAGTATACTTTATCTATTGATTCTAGCGGTAATGCGACTGTTAACGTTTCGATTCCCGATGGTAACGGAGGTTTTATTCCGTTTACTGAGCTAAGAGTGTTCACAACTCAAGATGGATCATCGAACCCTAATAGAAATTCAAATATTACCTTTAAAGGCGTTGAGGTAGTTGATGCAAAAGTTACAGAGACCATTGATTACAAAGCAGAAGACTCTAGTGACTTAGAGAGTTCAACAGCGCAAGTTACGATTGAGACGGAATCTATCGTGAAACCTTCCCCTGAAGTGACTAGTGTCTTGCGTGATGTGTCTGAAGACGCTAGCGCGACACAATCTGTTGTGGGGAATATAGACGTACTCTACGCTGACAGTATTATTTTGCAGGAACCTTCTGAAAGCTACACATCTAATGGGCATGGTATTACTTGGATTTCTTCGAACGCTGGGCAAACGCTTGTTGGTACTGTCAACGGGTCAGTAATTTTAACTGCGACTATCGATGATGCCGGTAACTATGACTTAAGTTTGAGTGGACCCGTTGATCATTTGGATGGCAATACACAGCTAGACCAAATGTCGATCGATATTGGGGTAGTTGCGTCGAACAGCAACGGCAGTCAAACCGGTACTATATCACTCTCTATTGCTGACGATACTCCAATTGCACGGCCAATAATTAATGATTTACAGCCTTCTGCTAAGGCGGGAGCAAACGTACAGCTTATTTTAGATGTATCTGGATCGATGGCCTGGGATTCAGTAACTGGTAGTTCGACGGTGACTAATGAATCTCGTCTATCCATTATGCAAGATGCGGCAAAGCAGTTACTTAGCGAGTACCAAAGCTTAGGTGTTACACAAGTACAAATAGTCACATTCTCAGGTAGTTCTGATGCGCAAAATGGAGCAAGCGGTACGAGTTGGATGTCTGTGACAGAAGCTATTGACTTGATAGATAACTTGGCTGCTGGCGGCGCGACTTATTACGACACAGCTATTGATGCGGCTATGGATCACTGGGATGACACTGGAAAGGTTGATGGTAATCCATCAAACATAACTTATTTCTTGTCTGACGGTGCACCAAACTCTGGCGGTAGCCTAACAGATTCTGAAAAATCGAGTTGGGAGAGCTTTGTAGATTCCAATGACATTACGGCACTTGCTTACGGTATGGGTGAAGCCGTGCCAATCACTTACCTAGAGGATATAGCATACAATGGTGCTACCGATAGCGAGATCGGAGCTGTCGTAGTTCCTGATATTACTCAGCTTCCTCCTATTATTTTGCAATCGGTCGTCGATCCTATATCCGGTCAAGTGGTTAACGATGGTAGCAATGGCTCCATAAGTGGTTTCGGTGCAGATGGTGGCTACGTATCTGAAGTTACCTTTGGTGGGGTGACGGTCAGTTATAATGGTGTAGAGGCCTCTGTTTCTGGTTTTGATTCTGGTGTGAGTACGGCGATAGACGGCAGCCAAGTTTCTATATTTATTGATGATAGTCACACATTGGTTTTGGATATGGCCACAGGCTCTTATCAATTCTTTGCTGCAGTCGTGGACTCAGATATTTCGTTGGATTTCGACTATGAGTTGTCAGATAACGATGGGGATACTAGTAGCAGTAATATGACTTTCAATATAAAAGCTCCGGTGATGGAAGCTAATGACGATGACGTGTCTACTACGGAATTGGTTCCGGTGTTGATTGATGTATTGGCAAATGACTACAACCCACATGCTTTGACATCGATTTTGACTCTATCAAGCGTAACATTACTAAATCCAGCGCTCGGCCAAGTTTCAATCGTTGATGGACAAGTGTTGTTCGTACCTAGTGATAATGCTAATGCCGGTGATGTCGTTGAAATTTCATACACTGCAACGGATAAAAATGGAAATAGTGATAGCGCTACTATGTCGGTTTCGATAACAGCGCATAGCGGTAACACAATATCTGACGGAAACGGTATAAATGCGGTATATATGCCACAAGGGATTGTTTCAAGTAATCATGGCGACAATTGGCAAAGTCAGCCAGAACCTTCCATAACGGTTAACGGTGTAAAAGTTGAGCGAGGGCAACAAAATCCTCAGCTTACTGACAACTCCGATTTAATTGTAACAGGTGGCGATAATGATCATGTTGAAGGTGGCGATTTCAACGACATTATTCACTTAGGAGATAGTGGCAGTAATGCGGCATTCGATGTTCAAGACGCCGAAGAGTTTGTAGAGGCAGATGCTTCTCAAATTTATCAAGGAGATTCTGAAGATGGCACACTAGGCTCACCTTATGTAGCGCCGAGTTGGGCTGATGTTGGTCAGGGCGGTTCTGGTAATGATGTGATTTTGGGTGAAGCCGGCATCGATCTGATATCAGGTGGTTCTGGTCACGATTATTTGGATGGTGGTTCTGAAAATGATTATATTCGTGCTGGTAGTGGCAGGGATATTGTTATTGGTGGAACAGGCGACGATCACTTGAGAGGTGAAGGTGATGACGACATTCTTATTGGCGGTATTGGTGACGATATCTTAACAGGGGATGATGGTGACGATTTGTTCCAGTGGGTTGATCAACCATTCCAGAATGATGTCGATACAATAACTGACTTTACCCTTGATGAAGACCACTTAGATATTTCTCAGTTACTACCGAATGAGAATACGATGAGTGATCTATTAGAGCATATTGTTATTGAAAAGGCTTCTGGAAACGACTTAGTTATTACGATTTCGGAATCGGCAGGTCATACAGGAGATACACAAACGATCGTCCTTGATGGGGCAGCTAACCAGGTTTCTGGCTTGAGCTCAGGAGAGGTGACTGGGCAACAATTGAACGACCTGATGAACCAGTTGTTCAAACAGTTACCAGACCAATAACAAAAAAGGGCCGAAAGGCCCTTTTTTGTTAAGTAGTTATTTAAAACTAGATAGCTTAAAGTACCTTACAAGCAAAGCCTTTTAGGTAGAAGCCTTCAGGGTAAGCCGTGTCTGTTAAATGGTCAGCGGCTTGCTCGAAGCGCTCGACGAACTTAACGGTTCTGCCAGCGTCAATGGCCGCATCAGCGATGATCTTTTGGAATAGGTCTGTACCCATTAGGCCAGAGCAAGAGTAGGTAAGTAGCGTACCGCCTGGCTTTAGGATTTGCATTGCAAGCATGTTTACATCTTTATAGCCGTTTGCACCCGACGTCAGGTTGTTCTTACTTGAAACAAACTTCGGTGGGTCCATGATCACCACGTCAAACTTAGTGCCTTGGTCACGGTATTCGCGAAGCAGCTTGAAGACGTCAGCATTTAGGAATACAGCGCGCTTTTTCGAGATATCAAACTCGTTAAGCTCAGCGTTGAATTTGGCTGTTTCAAGAGCAAGTTGAGATACGTCTGCGTTGATGACTCGTTTTGCATCACCTTTAAGCGCGTACAGGCCAAAACCACCAGTGTACGAGAAACAGTTAAGGACGTCTTTGCCTTTTACGTATTTCATTGACTCTTTACGGCTATCACGTTGGTCCATGTAGAAGCCTGTTTTGTGACCTTCCATGATGTTTACGCTGATCTTAACGCCGTTTTCTTCAATTACGATAGACTTTGGTGGCTCTTCACCGTGAAGAACGCCAACCACTTGTTCTAAGCCTTCTTTCTTACGAACCGCTACGTCAGAGCGCTCGTAAATATTGCAGTCTGGGAAGCACTCAATTAGCGCTTCAACCAATACGCTTTTGTTAAATTCAGCACCAGCACTAAGGAGTTGGCAAACTAAGTAGTCTTGATACTTATCGATGGTGATACCTGGTAAGCCGTCTGATTCTGCTGCGGTCAGGCGGTAACCTGTTAGGCCATCACGTTCGATGATGTCTTCGCGTAATGACTGTGCGTCTTGAATTCGTTTTACGAAGAACGCTTTGTTGATGTCTTCTTTTTCAAATGTCCAAACACGTGCTCGAATTTGAGAAGATGGTGAGTAAGCAGCCTTCGCTAACCACTGACCATTTTGAGCATATACGTCTACCGTTTCACCCTGTTTTGGCTCACCCTCGACTTTATCGATACCGCGTGAAAATACCCATGGGTGTTTGCGGCGTAATGATTTGTCACGGCCTTTCGCTAGATGAATAGAAGGAGTCATAATTTACTCTGTTTGTTGAATTTGAAGGAGGGGTATTGTCGGGGAAGTGCAGGTGAAAAGCAAATAAGAAAGGGCCGCGTGAGCAGCCCTTGTCATGATTTTAATCAGTTAGATAGCAATATTCTAAATACTGCCTTTGAAAGACCAAGATTATGCTTTAAGACCTGTCAATAAGCCTTCCATGGTGTCACTTTGCTTACGAAGCTGGTCAATATTAGAATTACTCTTACTGATCATTTCACAGATGCTATCTGATTGATGACGAATTTCTTCGACGCTCTGTGCAATGTTATCGGCAACAACACCTTGCTCTTCAGCTGCGGTCGCGATTTGGGTACTGCTATCAGAAATGGATTGATTCTTTTCAGCTAGCGAGCCGATCTCAACATTCACTTCAGACATCAATGTTTGCCCTTCATTGGCGTTGTTCACCGTCACTTCCATCAACTTTGTCAGCGACTGGCTGTTACGTTGTAATGATTCAATCATACTTTGGATCTCAACCGTTGCTTGTTGAGTTCGACCGGCAAGTGCACGAACTTCATCAGCAACAACCGCAAAACCTCGACCTTGTTCACCCGCACGAGCCGCCTCGATGGCGGCGTTCAATGCAAGTAGATTGGTCTGCTCTGAAATACCATTGATGGTTGTCACGACTTCATCAATTTGCGCTGCGTTTGCATCCAGCTCTTCAACGGCTTGAGATGCGGATTGGATCTCTTGAGATAAGCTATAGATAGACGCCAACGTATTTGACACTTTGACTTGCCCACTCTGAGCTACACCGCGAGCGTCCATCGTTTGAGAGCTTGATGCATGAGCAAGGGTTGCTACCTCACGAATGGTTGCGGCCATTTGTTCAGTCGCACTTGCTAGACTGTTCAGATGCTCTTGTTGGTTTCCTGAGATATCAGAGCTTTGCTGCGTTGACTGATTCAAGTCAGAGCTAATTTGCTGCATGAGCGCAACAGACTCTTGAATCGAAAGCACCATGTTTTGCTCGCGTTCTGCTACCTTGTCGATAGTAATTGCGATTTCACTAAACTCATCACGAACAGGGAAGTAGTCCATACGACAAGTTAGGTCACCATTCGCGAGTGTGCTCAGTGCTTTGTTCATTGAGAACATTGCGCCGCCAATGAAAGTCATGATGTAGTAAACACCGAGTGCAATCAAAGTTAGGGTGACCGCAACGATCGATACCTGTGTTGCTGAAAGCGCAGACCACAGGTTTTGGTCGTGGTTAGCAACCAAACTAAATGCACCATTCATAACTGAAACAGAGCCTGCGCCATAACCAAGGGAGATAGTTTCGGAGCTATTAACCAGTTGAGCAACTTGTTCTTTGGTGAGTTGACCAGCTTCGATAAGCCCCTTCATTAAGAGCAATTCTTCTTGATAGAGGTGGGCCAGTAGTGAATCTGCTGCACTATCTAAAACGAGAGTTAATATAACAAGAGCGAGAAGAGGTAATAAAAAGAGGAGATAAAACTTTTCTTGGATTTTTAGGTGAATGAGATATTTATCAATCCAACGAAATGGGATTTCTTTCATAATCGTTATACTCGAAGTAAGTCCACCAATAAGCGGTGAATGAATAGAGTCTCAACTATATCATTCATACAATTTATGAGGCAACGTTATGAAAAATTCACAATCTATATTTGTCGTATCAGGCGTAGTTCAGTGTGTTGGATTCCGTTATCACACCAGCAGAGAAGCGCAGAAGCTTGCCATTTCAGGGTATGCCAAGAACTTAAATGATGGTCGAGTTGAAGTGTTGGCTGTTGGCGAAAGTGGCCAGGTAGATAAGCTATACCAATGGTTGCAAGTAGGTCCTGCGAGCGCAACGGTAGACAATGTGGTTAAGCAAAGGTTGGGAGAAGGTGAAAAGCGCAATGTGCGTGTTGGGGAGTTCCAAATACTGTAGCTAACAGGCCACAGTATTTGATTGAGATAATTAGTAACCTGTTGTTACAGACACTTTGCTGGTTTAGGTAAGCCTGCGAGTTTGGTCGCTTGTTTCGCTGGGCCTTTTTTGAATAATTTGAACAGGTATTTACTGTTACCTTTTTCTGGGCCATGGGCTTTTTCCATCGCTTTAACCAGCATGCGAACCGCAGGGGAAGTGTTGAACTCTTCGTAAAAGCTCCTTACAAAATGCACCACTTCTAAGTGCGCTTCGGTAAGCTCAATGGCTTCATCTTGTGCAAGAATTTCAATCATACCTTCTTCCCATTGTGTGTAATCCAACAGGTAGCCTTGAGCGTCGGTTTCGATTTGCTTGCCGTTATATTCAAACATGTTTAGTCCAGAATCCAATTAACTATTTAGGTAGGGTACATGACCAAGTTTACCTTTCTCAATAGATATCGTTGCGATCTTGAAAAATATTGATCCTATAGATACAAAAAAGCCCAAGAGATAGGCTCTTGGGCTAGATATTCTTCAATTAGGCGAGTGATTAGTCGTCGCTGCCCATGATGCCTAGGATGCTTAGTAGGCTGATGAAGATGTTGTAGATTGATACGTATAGGCTAACTGTCGCTGAGATGTAGTTAGTTTCACCGCCACGGATGATGTTTTGCGTTGTTAGCAAAATAACACCAGTCGAGAACAGGATGAACATACCACTCATTGCTAATGACAGAATCGGCATTTGTAGGAAGATATTTGCAACCATACCTACAAGTAGCACGACGAAACCTGCTAGTAGCATACCGTTAAGGAAAGACAGGTCACGCTTGGTAGTAAGAGCGTAAGCCGATGCACCCATGAATGCTAATGCGGTGCCGCCTAGAGCAGTTAGGATAACATCACCCATGCCTGCGCCAACGTACATGTTTAAGATTGGACCGATGGTGTAGCCTAGGAAACCTGTGAACAGGAACGTAAAGACTAGACCCATGCTGTTGTCACGGTTCTTCTCTGTTAGGAAAAGTAGGCCGTAGAAACCAACTAGCATCATGATAAGACCAGGACGAGGAAGGTTCATCGCCATAGATACGCCTGCTACAACAGCAGACCAAAGTAGTGTCATAGACAGTAGTGCGTAGGTATTACGCAACACTTTATTGGTTTGCAGAGCACTTTCTTGAGATGCTGTGCGTGAAAACATAGGGCTGTTCATAATCTTCCTCGTAAGGTGACTTCAATAGTTATTAGTACATTTATGGGGCTGAAAGTTCGAAAAATCAAGTCTTACAGTCCACTTGTATACTTAAAATAATAATCAAAATAGCTGGTTAAGTATTTCTGAAGGTGTAACAAAGTATGTCTTATGCTGATATCAAAGTGCCACGAACACCCGATGTTTAACCTTTATACTTGCGTTACCTATTTATATCCTTCTATCAACCAACTATCAATTTGAAAAATAAAAAGGCGACCTAAGCCGCCTCCCTTAATTATGCATCATAACACATTAATGGTGTAAGATTTGACTCAAGAAGTTTTGAGTTCTGTCTGACTGCGGATTTTCAAAGAAGTCGACAGGGTTGTTCTCTTCAATGATTTCCCCGGCATCCATGAAGATAACCCTATCGGCTACCTCCTTAGCAAAGCCCATCTCGTGCGTTACACAAAGCATGGTCATGCCTTCTTCTGCTAGTTCAACCATAACATCTAGAACTTCACGAACCATTTCTGGGTCGAGCGCTGATGTTGGTTCATCAAACAGCATGACTTGTGGGTTCATACATAGAGAGCGTGCAATCGCTACACGCTGTTGCTGACCACCAGAAAGCTGACCTGGGAACTTGTCTGCTTGCTCAGGGATCTTTACACGCTCTAGATATTTCATCGCAATCGCTTCAGCTTCTTCTTTCGGCATCTTTTTCACCCAGATAGGGGCTAAGGTACAGTTTTCTAGTACCGTAAGATGCGGAAATAGATTGAAGTGCTGGAAACACATGCCAACGTCACGACGAACGGCTTCGATGTTTTTTAGATCTTCAGTAAGCTCATTGCCAGACACAAAGATGTGTCCCTTTTGATGCTCTTCCAGTCTATTGATACAGCGAATCATAGTCGATTTGCCTGAGCCAGAAGGCCCACAGATAACGATTTTCTCGCCTTTTTTGACTTCTAAGTTGATGTTCTTAAGAACGTGGAACTCACCGTACCACTTGTTCATGTCTTTCAGTTCAATCATCAACTCTTGCGATTCTGGATTTAGTTGTTGCGTCATAATACGTCCTTGATCTTATTAACTATCGTTTGTGACCGGTGTGAAGTCTGTTTTCTAGCCATATCGAGTATCTCGACATGCCAAAACAGAACACCCAGAACACTAACGCGACAAATACATAACTTTCTGTAGCGAAACCTAACCACTCAGGGTCGGTGTTCGCTGCTTGACCAATACCCAGTACATCGAACATACCAATGATAAGTACCAGACTGGTATCTTTAAACAAGCCAATGAATGTGTTTACGATTGATGGGATTGTGATTTTCAGCGCTTGAGGAAGAATAATCAGCCCCATCTTTTTCCAATAGGTTAAGCCCAGTGCGTCAGCGGCTTCATATTGTCCTTTGGGAATAGCTTGCAGGCCACCACGAATTACCTCGGCCATATAAGCGGCACTAAATAGAACCACACCTACTAGCGCACGGAATAACTTATCGGTCTCAGAACCCGCAGTAAGGAATAGTGGCAGCATTACAGACGCCATGAACAGCACAGTAATCAGTGGAACACCACGCCAAATTTCGATGTACACAGTACAAATACTACGGATAATTGGCATTTCAGAGCGACGGCCAAGCGCTAGTGCTACACCAATCGGCAGCGATACAACGATACCCACCAATGCAATGATAAGCGTAACGAGTAGGCCACCCCATTTGTGCGTATCAACAACTTCCAATCCAAATACACCGCCGTATAGCAAACCAGCAATGATGAATGGGTAGATGTTTACGAAAAATAACCAAATCCACGTGCGTTTAGGTGTTTTTTCGTAAGCCAATAGTGCTACAAAGATAGCCAATGTTGCGTAGAAAAGGCGAGGGCGCCACAGTTCTGCCTCAGGGTAGAACCCGTACATGAACTGATCCCAGCGAACGCTGATGAACACCCAGCAAGCACCGTCACTAGTACAAGCATCACGTGTTGTGCCAACCCAGTCTGCATTTAGGAAAGCCCAATCGAAGGTTGTCCAGAGCAGTGAAAAGGCGATGTAACCCAAAACAACGGTGACGATGCTGTTTATCGGCCCATTAAAGAGATTCTTTCTTAACCAGCCGACTACGCCAACGGTATTAGCGGGAGGTGGAAGATCTGGTTGAAATTGATGTGTGCTCATATTATCTCTCCACCAATGCGACTTTACGGTTATAGATATTCATTAACGCAGAGGTCAATAAGCTTAGCGTTAGGTATACACCCATGGTCATGGCAATGATTTCGATAGCTTGACCTGTTTGGTTGAGAGTTGTACCTGCGAACACAGAAACTAAGTCAGGGTAGCCAATAGCCATTGCTAACGAAGAGTTCTTAGTGAGGTTTAAGT
>NZ_MCYD01000867.1:0-600 GCF_002876325.1 Vibrio sp. 10N.261.52.A1 | reverse complement strand
ACTGTAGGGAATGACGGAACTGGTGAATTGTGAAATAGAGAGTGACGCGTTTGTAGTGCCGAACAATTGGAAGTAACACATGAGAGAAGATGATGCTTGATATCAATTTGTTGAACACGTTTGTGACGTTAGCTGAACACAAACATTTCGGTAAGGCGGCCAACGCTCTACATATGACACAGCCAAACGTAAGCTTGCATTTAAAACAACTTGAACAGCTCACACGTATCAAGCTGATAGAAAGAAGCCCATTTCAGCTAACTCAAGCGGGCGAAAGGCTCTTAGAAACCAGCAAAAGAACCTTGCTTGAGTTGCAGGTATGTCAGGCTGATCTCAATGCGATTAATGACCTAAAAATTGGCACGCTAACCATTGCAGTTAGTGACATTATCTCTCGATTTTTATTGATTCGTCCTTTCCAGAAATTTAAAGCGCAATACCCGGGTATCGACCTCACATTGCTCAATACCACCTCATCTCAAGCATCGAGTTTGGTGAAGAACGCTAAGGCTGACCTTGGTTTTGTGATTGCGAAAGAGCAGCATAACGAGTCGCTCTATTTTACTAAGCTTCAAGAGTTATCATGGTGTGCACTAGGAG
>NZ_MCYD01000866.1:0-2436 GCF_002876325.1 Vibrio sp. 10N.261.52.A1 | reverse complement strand
GTATTCAGAAACAAACAATACCCTTGAGCTTTCATTTGCTCTTTGCTTGGGTAGTTTTTGCCACGGTCTCCATCAATCAAATCAGACATATCGCTAAGGTTTCCGAATGACCAACCATCAGGTATATTTTTTTCTAATTCTTCACAATGCTTCATCTCACCACCTGAAGACTTGTAAGGCTTCCCTTCTAGTTCAGGCTTACCGATGGATTCTGCGTATTCTTTTGATATCGGGAACTCAAAATCGACAAACCATTGTTTGTAAATAGCTTGAGCGGTATCTTCTAGCTTTTGAGTAAGTTGTTCGTTGAGTGCAATACGGTCATTCACCACATTGTATTCACGCACGATTTCGCGCTGCTTTTCTATAGATGGGATTGGTAGTTCCATATCGCAAAAGTCAGCCCAGCTAAAACCACCACGAACACTATTGTCAGTCATAAACCAAGCGTTTCGGTCGAACTCAGAGCGTCTGCACCACATCATCAGATATGCAGGTAAAAGCTCTTCTTCATCCTTTACCTCAAAAACCACATATGCTGGCGATACAATAATTGGTTCATCATCTTCAAGCATTGAAATGGGCAACACTTCATCTCGGCCAACGTGCATTGGGTTAAATGCAAATTGATTTTTCTTAACAACTCGGTACTTGCTTAGATCTGTACCATTGATGTTCGCAACCGAAGGCATAAAGTGTTTATTGATGTTTATCCCTTTAAGCGAAGAGACAGAGTCATCCGTATTTTTTAGTTTGATTTGGGTGACGTAATCACCAATACGCTTATAGTGTGATCTCATAACCCAACTCTTCAAATACAGATAAAAGTTCCGATTTAGACTTTTCTTCTTGCTTCAATAGTGCTGTAAAGTCATCTCGCATTTGACTCATTTTCTGGTCAAAATCAACATCTTCATCGTGATTCTTAAACTCGATGTATTTACTTGGCACTAATGAGTAGTCTTTTGCTGCGATCTCTTCTTTAGTCGCAGAGTAACAATACTCTGCAATATCTTTGTATTCCGTCTCGGCTCGCACTTCTTGCCAAGTGTGAAGCGTTTCAGCAATTTCAGAGATTTTCTCTGGAGAGAATTGGACGTACTTTTTCTCAAATGCTTCACCGTGTTTACGTAAATCCATAAACAGAACTTTGTCTTCACGGTTACGGTAATGACGAGTCAGATCTTCGTGTGGAACCGTTCTCTCTTTCTTGTTCTTATTAATAACCCAAAGTGTCACGCTGATATCGGTGGTATAGAACATCTTCATCGGCAGAATGATGATCGCTTCCACTAAGCCATTCTCGACAAGTTTCTGGCGAATAGCCTTTTCTGTACCATCACCAGATAACGCACCGTTAGCTAGAATAAATCCAGCCACACCGTTTTCAGACAGCTTAGAAACCATATGCAAAATCCAACCATAGTTGGCATTGCCTGTTTGTGGTGTTTCGTAGCCGTCCCAACGATGATCATCAACCAGCTCATCGGAAGCTCGCCAATCTTTTTGGTTAAATGGCGGGTTTGCCATAATAAAGTCAGCTTTAAGAGTTTCGTGCTGATCATTAGCAAAGGTATCTTTGGCGGCTGCGCCAAGGTTGGCAGAGATGCCACGAATAGCGAGGTTCATTTTCGCTAGTTTGTAGGTTGCACCTGTATACTCTTGACCATACACAGAAATATCTTTCTTGTTGCCTTTGTGGTTCTCAATGAACTTCATTGACTGAACAAACATACCGCCCGAACCACAACAAGGGTCATAGATTTTACCTTTGTATGGCTCAATCAATTCTGCGATTAGGTTAACGATGCTCTTTGGTGTATAGAACTCGCCCTTACCCTTACCCTCTGCAATCGCAAATTTAGACAAGAAATATTCGTAGACTCGGCCTACCACATCTTCGTGCGGATTCGCTAGGGTGTCGATGTTGTTAATCACATCGATCAGTGCAGATAGCTTGCTGACATCCAAACCAAGACGAGAGAAATAGTTATCAGGCAATGCGCCTTGTAGTGCTTTGTTGGTTTTCTCGATGGTGCTTAAAGCAGTATCGATCTTTAAGGCAATATCTTCTTGTTTAGCGTTTTGCTGAACAAAGCTCCAACGACTGTTTTCTGGTAAATAAAACACATTGTCTTTGGTGTAGGCTGGAACCATATCAATGTGCTTTTCCAGCCCTGAATCAATTAGCTTTTGGCGCTGTTTATCAAATGTATCACTGATAAACTTGAGGAAAATCAGGCTCAGTACAATGTGTTTGTATTCTGACGATTCAACACTACCACGCAGCTTGTTTGCCGCATCCCAGAGTGTTTCTTCAAATGATTTTTCTTTTTTATTTGCTGCTGGTTTCTTAGCCATGTTCTTGTTTGCCATGCGAAATTTGTTGCTAATTTTACAGCATTAGGAAAGTATCAACCAGAAGAAAGAAATAAG
>NZ_MCYD01000865.1:0-13448 GCF_002876325.1 Vibrio sp. 10N.261.52.A1 | reverse complement strand
AATCACATTACCTTGTTTATTCAGAGTGACTTGTACCTTAGAAATCAATTGCGAATCTGGGTTGTAACGCCACAGTTCACCGTGGCCTTCCTCTTTACTTAGCCAAGCAGAATCAACAATACCGATACCGTAGTCCGATCGGTTTTTCTGTACTTCTACTTGCGCCGTCATTCCTGAAAGCAGGTTGATATCTTGTGGCTTTTCGATGGACACAACCGCTTGGTAGCTGTTGGTATCTTCGTCGGGCTGAGTTGATATTTCTTTAAAGCGAGTTGGGATACGAATGCCGCGGTGGCTATCCATCACAACCCACATGTTTGAGCTTGTTAGATCTTGAATCGAACGGTCTTCGAGTTTTGAAACTGGAATAGAGAACGTCACATCCATTTCGCCGCTGTTCAAAATGTTTAGAACTGGCTGTTTCTCCGCAATTAGCTGATATTGCTTACCAAATACCATTGATACTACGCCATCGAAAGGAGCAACTAATTTCGTGTAGCCAAGGTTTGTTTTTTCTTGCTCCAACTCAACTTCAGCGGCAGTAAAAGTGTTAAGGGCTTGGTCGTAATAATCGGTACTCACAAGCTTTTTCGAGTACAACTCCGAAGCCTGTTTGTATTGACTGTTCGCAAGGTCAAATTTCGCTTGTGCAGCATCAACCGCAATTCGGTAATCCGTTGCATCTAACACGGCTAAAACTTGGCCTTTCTTAACTTCTTGTCCCATACGAACATCGAAAACTTCGATATCGCCACCCACTTGGAATGACAACGCAGCACGATCTGTCGCGTCGACCTTTGCGATAAAGCTATCAAGATCAACATCCGTCTGTTGGGGGATCTCAAATAACTTTACGGGCTTAATAACCTGTACATTTTCTTCTGACTGAACCTTGTTACATCCGGCCAGAGAGCCTGCGAGTAACAGCGCGGCGACCACTGCACCTACCTGCTTACTTGTTTTGGCGTGAATAGACACCTCGGATTGCATGTTGCGTCTCCATTTAATTATCATCATTTACTACACAGGTGTGCAGTATATTGGAAAATTGCAGATTCACAAGTTTTACTTTCCACCTGTGCAGTATTTTTTATTTCAGTAAAAACAGTGTAGAATGTCGTAATCGGATAAATGTGTGAAATGAAGATGACTGAAAAGAAGCAAGGTAGAAGAAGCGCAAAAGACGCTGAAGAAACTCGATTTCAAATAATGACTGTGGCTGCAGAGATGTTCTGTGACTCTGGTTACGAACGTGTTTCGTTGCGTAATATCAGCGAAAAAGCTGGTGTATCTCATAGCCTCATTCGCCACCATTTCGGTAGTAAAGAAAAGATCTGGCATGCAATAAGTGATTGTTTACATGTGTATTTTCAATCTTACATCAGTAAAATCATGCAGGAACTACCAAAAGGTGTTGCACCGAATATTTCGATCTATTTGTTTGCCATGCGTCTGTTTACTAACATGATTCATTCTCGAAGACCAATGCAGCTTCTCTCAGATTCTGTACGTCAAGAAGACAACCTCGTTGACTACTTTATCGATAATGTGGGCGATCTTGAGTATGAGATAAACATGCTTGCAGACCAATACAACAAGGCGAATCCGGAAAAAGCCGTCAATATTTATGAAATTAAATGGCAAATGATTATGTTCGCGAACGGTGCAGTCTGCCTAACTCCCTTCATGGAAAGTACCTGGAACGAAGGTGATATGGAGGCAACGGCTGAAGAAGCGCTAATGAAACACTGGCAGATGTTCAATAAACAAATGGTTAATCAATTTGCTATTGAAGAAGAATGGGTACTTAAACCGAGCACTCTAGAAGAATTAATTTATGAAGTGCCGTGCGAGTGGAAATGTAACCCTGAACACAACCACGACTGACATCAATTCCAGGCAAAAATAATTTGAACGATACAAAAACGCGCCGTTACATCATTCATGTAACGGCGCGTTTTTTATTGGAAAGGTTCAGAAAGCCCGGTTATCGGCGAGCCTTACCGCGATTTTGGTGAATCTTGAGCTTTGCTTTCATTTTTCGCTTTTCTGCTGAACGGCTTTTACTACGACCACCTCGCTCAGGTGACACATCTTGCTCGGGGCTAGGTTCAAATCCCTTTAGCCACTCTTGAGGTAGACGTGTATCGAGTAGTCGCTCAATTGCGCCCAGCAAGTACGCTTCATCGTGGCTCATAAGAGAAATTGCAAGGCCACTATTCCCCGCACGGCCTGTACGACCAATACGGTGCACATAGTCTTCCGCTTTGTAAGGCATATCGTAGTTCACCACTTGTTCAAGCTGCTGAATATCGATGCCACGGGCAGCAACATCGGTTGCGATAAGTGCTCTTACTTTACCTGATTTAAAATCGTCGAGGGCTTTTTGGCGAGCACCTTGGCTTTTATCACCATTGATTGATGCCGCTTTAATCCCATCCAATTTAAGCTCTTTAACCAAAGCATCTGTGCCCTGCTTCGTCTTAGTAAACACCAATACCTGTTGCCAGTTATTTGAACCAATTAAGTACGCTAGTAATTCGCTTTTGCGCTTCTTATCGACTGGGTAAACCATCTGTTTAACCGTCTCAGCAGTGCTATTGGTTGGAGTCACTTGAATTTCACTTGGTGACTGCATCATGCGGTGCGCAATGGCTTTGATTTTGTTGTCGAACGTTGCCGAGAAAAACAGAGTTTGTCGCACTTCATTCATACGCGAAAGAATACGTTTGATGTCGGGCATGAAACCCATGTCTAACATGCGGTCAGCTTCATCTAATACTAATACTTCTGTTTGGCTCAACATGATGTTCTTAGTGAACATGTGGTCAATCAAACGACCCGGAGTCGCAACTAAGATATCGGCACCTGCACGTAGGTTATCGGTTTGGACCTTCATGCTCACTCCACCATAAGCCACTACCACTTTGAGGTCTGTGCCCCTTGCGTAGCTAGTTACGTTATCAAACACCTGTTGTGCAAGCTCACGCGTTGGCACTAAAACCAGAGCACGAACTAACTTAGGGTTTGGAATAACGTTATCTTTGGTTGCGAGTAATTTTTGAATAATTGGCAAGCCAAAAGCCGCTGTTTTACCCGTACCCGTTTGAGCACCAGCCAGCACATCTTTGCCCTCTAATACCAAAGGAATCGCTTGTTCTTGAACACTGGTTGGAGCCGTAAAATTAAGCTCTGATAGCGTAGCAAGTAGATGCTCAGACAATCCTAGTTGGTTAAAAGATTTCGTAGATTCAGACATAGTATGATGCTCAAAGATTAAATAGGCGCGGATTGTAGCAAACCTGCATTACGCTGTTTACCTTTCCTTTTGATTTTTCTGTAATTGGAGTGCATTAAACTCGTTTGCTTCCTTCAAAACCATGGGATAAAGCTCATTAAAGTGACACTGCAACGTATCATAGTGAATTTCTAAGTCAGCATAGCACGCTTTAAGCAGACCGAGCTTTGGCCTTCTCGACGCCATTCGTTGTAACACCATTTCTATGGATGACATCTCTTGATAGCTCTCTAACCACCTCTGCTCAGCCATTTTTTGGTGAACAGTAATGAAGTGCTCAGGCCAATGTGGCTCTTGGTGTTCAAAGATCTGCTGATGGCTGTCGGAGCAAAAATGCTCAAGTGATTGTGTCGAGAACTGAGCCCAATGATTAGCTAAGCAGTGGTCCCAGAATACATCGAGTGCAATAGGCGCAAAGCGTTTCGTTTGATTTGAAAAGAGTGATTTAGCTGAACGAGAAACGTCGTGCCTATCTGTATAACTGTCTACAAAGCGATGAAGTCGAATTCCATCGGACAGCGAATTTGAATAGTGTTTATTTGGGTCGCCTTTCACAAAATCACCTAACAAGTTTCCTGCTAGGTTGCTCTTACAGTGTTTGGCGATATGAAGGTGTGCAAGAAAGTTCATTGAACCTCATTAAAGTGTCGAGAACTAAGTAACATGGTAAACGTACTTGTTTATCTTCGCGAACTTTAATGAGGATAGCTTTTGGTATGACGAGTGAGCGAATCAGATTTGCTCAGCATAAGAATTGAA
Organism: Vibrio sp. 10N.261.52.A1; assembly: GCF_002876325.1. Lineage (NCBI taxonomy): Bacteria > Pseudomonadati > Pseudomonadota > Gammaproteobacteria > Vibrionales > Vibrionaceae > Vibrio > Vibrio sp. 10N.261.52.A1. The sequence continues at coordinate 9,391 of NZ_MCYD01000865.1, read as the reverse complement.
ATGAAACGTTAGTTAGAAGATGTAAAAAGCTCTTCTGCTAACTGTTTCACTGTCTGTTCGTAGTCAGATAAATCAATGCCAATTTCCATAGCATCTAACAGCTCAAGACTTTCGTCATTATAAGATTGGTCACTCATTGTGCCCCCTCTATTCCTTGGTGTGGACGTGTTGTCCAATTAACTAGTGCACCATCTTGGACTTATATTATGTCACTTTGATGAACGCACTCTACTCTACCCATTCCATATTTATAGCTTGAAGCTACTCGCGATCATCAGCGCTTATCTACGCTAAAGGGGTATACGCAAACGACATATGTACTGCCACCTTACACCAAGTACAACAAATTACTCTATAAATTTTGAAGCAGATCATGGTCAAACGTTTGCTTCACCCTTTTAAGTGCCTAGATTCAAAATTAACGTAAACATAAGTTTACAGTGGATATTTTTGATTACATTAGATGTTGCATTTGGAATTAAACTCAATCAGAATACTTCAAAATCGAGATATTCTTTGGGTTTATGCGCTTAAGCTAGAAGAATTACAATGAAAAAACACTCTAACGTAAAGAATTATATACAATGAACAAATCAAAGGTTTTCGGTAGTACTTTGATCATTGCAGGCACAACGATTGGTGCTGGCATGCTCGCTCTTCCTCTTGCTTCTGCAGGCATTGGCTTTTCAACTTCACTTTTCTTGATGCTTGGTTTGTGGGCATTAATGGCGTTTACAGCATTATTAATGGTTGAGCTTCACCAATTCGTGGAGTCCGACGCGACCCTACACACACTGGCTCACACGATTTTAGGTACTAAGGGGAAATGGATTGCGAGCTTCGCTGTTATGTTCCTGTTTTATGCTCTATGCGCAGCTTACATCGCGGGCGGTGGTGCACAGTTTAATCAGCGTATTTCAGATATAGCGGGTATTGAGCTGAACGGCCAAGTCACGACTTTACTCTTCACACTGCTAGTAGCGGGCGTTGTAACCATTGGCACACACAGTGTTGATAAAGTAAACCGCGTTTTATTTGGTTTGAAACTGATCGCTATGGTTCTGGTACTTAGCTTCCTAGCACCAAACATCACTTCTCAATACCTATTGAGCATGCCTTTACAGCAAGGCCTGATCGTTGCAGCTATTCCTGTCGTGTTTACGTCTTTCGGCTTCCACGGGAGTATCCCTTCTATCGTAAGATACCTAGATGGCGATGTACGCTCGCTACGTAAAGTAATGATTATCGGCTCTGCGTTGCCTTTAGTTATCTACATTTTCTGGCAAGGCGTTACTTTAGGCGTTGTAAGTCAAGAACAATTACTTTCTGACACTAGTCTAGGTGCCCTATTGGTTTCATTGTCGCAAACGGTGCATCAATCAAACCTTAGCGTCATCGTAGGCGTGTTTGCCGACCTCGCTCTTCTCACTTCATTTATCGGTGTGAGCTTGGGTCTATTTGAATTTATGGGCGACTCGTTAAGCAATAAGCTAGGCAGTGCAAAACGTGTTAAGACTGCGATTATCACTTTCTTGCCTCCACTTGGCTTTGCACTGTTCTACCCACAAGGTTTCATCATGGCGTTAGGCTATGCAGCAATTGCACTCTCAGTGCTTGCGATTCTGTTACCTACCGTGATGGTCTACAAAGTACGTTACACAGATTTCACGATTAGCACTCAAGACACCGCTGCAGCCTACCGAGTGCTAGGTGGAAGCAAGGCGTTGTTTTTAGCAGGGAGTATTGGTGTATTTATCATTGCAATTCAAATCCTTATATCAGTAGGGTTATTACCGTCTTTGGGCTAATAAACTCATACAGGATATAAATGCTTGATTGAGATCTCATAAATGACATATTGTTATCATTAATTTTCACAATTAGTCGATTGATGTCACATTTTTATTGAGGTCGGTTATTTAGAGTCCACGGTAAAGGATTTACCGTGGAGTTTTTATGAAAGAAGTACAATTTCGAACGATAGACAAACTGTTTATTAAAATGTCTATCAACGATAAGTTTTGGGTTATTTTCTTAATCTTTTTCGCTGCAGTAGCAAGCTTATCTGGCCTCAACTATGTCAATAAAATGGAGCAAATTGACACTAGTGCAAAACAACAAGCCGAATACCAATTGCAAGGCATTTTATCAGCCTCAGATATCCCAACTAGCGTAAGTGGCGTTACCCAACAATCAAACCCTCAAGCTACAACAATTTCAGATAAAGGCGTTGTTACGGCAACGGCAATCGGTACCGATGGTAAATACTATTCACTTACCCTTCCTAATTTCGATACTCAAGACCAAAAACAGCAAGCACTGTACACTTTATTACTCAGCCTTTTATGGTGTGTCCCTTTCGGTCTTTTCTGCTACTGGGTTGCTACTTTCTTAGGTGGCGCACTTTGGGTACTTTATACAACAACTCAAAAGATTGGAGATGGCGATTTAACCTCTCGACTCGGCTTCCACCCAGGACGCGATGAGTTTGGAACGATTGGCTGCGCACTTGACCGATCAATGGATACTCTGACCGAACTGGTAAACAACGTTAACCAAAGCGCCGCAACGCTTAGCGAAACCTCTTCTTCTTTTGAAACTGAGATGAAACGCAGCGAGACACAGATTATGAGTCAAAACGCTTCGCTAGACTCTGTTGCAACAGCAATGGACCAGATGACAGCTTCTGCAAACGAAGTATCTAACATTTCAGCACGTTCGACCGAGCAGACGGAGCAAGACGCACAACAAATTAACGACAGCCACGCGAAGGTACAACAAGCAATTTCAGAAATAACTACCCTCTCTTCTTTGATCGAGCAAACCTCTTCTTCTGTGACAAGCTTGAATGTGAACACCAGTCAAATAAACGAAGTGATAACCACAATCAACGCTATCTCAGAGCAAACAAACCTACTCGCATTGAACGCAGCCATTGAAGCTGCTCGTGCGGGCGAACAAGGACGTGGTTTCGCGGTGGTTGCTGATGAAGTAAGAACGCTGGCTAGCCGAACTCAATCCGCAACGGTAGAGATCCAAGCTATGATTGAGCGTTTACAACAAGAAAGCCAAAACATTGCAAAGATTACCGAGCAAACCGTCGATCAAGCGCAGACCAGTAGCCAGCTGATTTCAAACATCGGGGACGACGTAAACTCAATTGCTGACTCCGCACAAGCGCTAATGGACATGAGTATTCAAATCGCCACATCTGCTGATGAGCAAAGCAACGTAGCGAATACCATCGCAGCGGAGCTCAACGACATTCGCAGTCAATCCGATGTAATAAAAGAAGTCGCTCAAAACTCATCGAACGATGTGTCAAAGCTAACAGACGCATCGATTACCTTATCTCAGACTTTAGCGAGATATCGCACTTAAACTAACGAAGATGAGCGTCATAGCGTTGGAAAATAACAATCGCCAGCTTCTGAACTAGGAAAAATTGAAAGCAAACAAAAAGGACTCGCTATGAGTCCTTTTTTAATAAAATCCGCCGATGTCATTACATTTATCACGGTTACTAACGATGAGATTATCATTACCATGAAGCAAGTCGCAAAGGAGAGAATATAAGGGAGCAAAACTGTCTAATAAACGAGCTTAGGAGTAATCTAGCTATACGGGTCTTTTTTCGCTTACCCTCTTGCTGCAGGTGACACATAATGAATAAAACAGAAGCACCAAACACCGAAGACGTGACGTGCCCTTTATGCCAACATGACGAATATCTACTCTCGGAAAGTGGAGAGAAGTTTACTTGCGCATCCTGCGGATTTCACACAAAACAATTTAGTAAAGTACTCAGCCTTCAATTGGGCGCTAACCCACCAAAGCTGCAGAGCTCGGTTTATCACCACTTGAGCAGTGCTTGCCATTAATCCAAACGGAAATTTCTTCCAAACTATAGATATCCTGAGCCGCCAGCTCTGCTGTGTCGGCTTTTGGATCATAATTTAATGTCTCATCTACATTCGGTCTTAATCTGAACGACTGAATACCCGCTCTTACACCTGCTTCAATACCTTTCAAGGTATCGTCAACATAAATACACTCATTAGGTAAAAAACCCATATTCATTGCGGTATACATGATCAAGTCTGGCTCTGGTTTCCAGCTGTTTGCATCAAACGCCGAAAACACTTTCCCTTTAAAGTCATCAAGCATACCTGTCATTGCGAGAGAAGATTCAACTCTAGATTTCGGCGCATTAGAAGCAATACAAAATTCGATGTCTTGATGTTTGAGGAATTCAATCAGTTCGATAGCGCCATCCATCGGTTTCAAGTGACGTTGGAACAAGGCTTCTAATTCAGTGCGATATAAAGGTTCAAGTGTATCAATGGAGATGGATAAACCAAGACGAGCCTGCGTGTCCATTAAAATATCTGCTAGCTTCCCGCCTTGAAAGTGAGCGTAGCAGTCATTGAGGTTTAGGTTGGCCCCAAATTCGCTGAAGACATTGACTAAGGCTTGGCAGCACAGCTTTTCACTGTCGATAAGCGTGCCATCGCAATCAAATATCACACATTTAGTCTGTTCTAACCGCATAGTTCTCTCACTCAGATTCAATCCAAGTTTTATCCTATAGGGTTCTTTCAAAGTGAGGGATGACTGAGGTAACAGTTTACGGATGCATGCTTATTTCTCTTCGCAAAATATGCAGCAGATCACCTTCTGAGTCGCCATAAGCAACAGTTTTCAGCAAATTATCACCAGGCTCACAGTATCAATGCCTGAAAGCTTTACAAAAAACTGAAGTTAATAGGAGAAAATATAAATCTTAGAATACAAAAATCGTTGTACGAAGTATTAACTGGCTGCCGACTCTGCTTCGACTTTGGATTTATCTTCTATCTTCAAGGTATATTCAAAAGCTGCGGTGTCAGGATAGGCATCTCGTATCGCGACAAACTCTGGTAAATGCTTCAGAAGTAACTGAGTCAGGTTAGGATCAAACTGATAGCCGCATTCTCGCTCAAATAAGTCTACAACCATATCTAACGACCATGGCTCTTTGTAACAACGCGCGCTCAGCAATGCATCAAATACATCCGCGACCGCAGTAATACGAGCAAACAAGTGGATTTCTTCACCCGACTTACCATTTGGATAACCGGCGCCGTCCCAACGTTCATGGTGTTCATTGGCAATAATCGCCGCTAGGTTAGTAATATCACCTGAACCGCTCTTCAACAAATTGTAACCCGCTGTGGTGTGAAGCTTCATTACCTCCCACTCTTGCTCGGTTAGCTTACCCGGTTTGTCGAGAATAGACTCTGGAACCGAGATCTTACCGACATCGTGCATTGGGCTGATGATCTCTATCATCTCGACTTCGCGGTGACTCAAACCGCTGTGCTTGGCTAACAATGCTGACAACTTAGCCACGCGTTTAACATGATTGCCTGTCTCGCCAGAACGTGTCTCAATGGCCTCACCTAGTACATGAATCATCTCTTTTTGGACATTCAAAGTTTGCTTTTGCAGTGACAGAATGCGTTTGTTCTTTTTCGCTAGCTCTTTCTTTTGGCGTAAAGTGATGAATTGCATCACGATAATCAAACTAAGACCCGCAATGACCATGGTCAAACCAAGAAGCAGTTGAAAGTTCTTACGCAGAAAAGAGGAAGGTTCGTTGATAATCACGGACTCTTCAGGCAACGCGCTTTCGCTTAAACCGTATTTCCGAATCGCGTCGTAGTTGAAAACGAAACGTACGTTATCACCTGGGACCAAAGAGCTTGTAAAACCCAGTGGTACATATTTGTCGAGAGCATCGACAGCCTGTTCCCCCATGCTTTGTGAGTGGTTCACATAGCCACCTAGAACGTCCCCTAAAATATAAAACTGCCAAAGAGCGAATACGGGTGCTGCACTCGCCTTAGATAGCGTCTCAGCAATTTCCGTATAAGAGTGGTAAACACCTTGGGTTAGCTCTGTATTGTAGTGGCTGATTAGCACGGCATCGTCAGGAGAAATGTTTTTCAGGTATTGGCTGGACTGCTCCAGTGTTTGATTATTGATTTCAACTAAATTGATTTGTGGGAAGCCCGCCATGACTTTATGAACTTCTTTACGGATCAACTGAGACGTGACACTGTAATCATTTACAAAGTATAAGTTCTTGATATTTGGGCGTAGTTGAGAAATAAGCTCGATATTAATATCAATATGATCATTCTCATAAAGCACGGTCGCTTTATCACTCACCGCATACATGTCGGTGCTGAGATCATTGATACCGACTGCCACTACTGGCGTCGAACGGTCAATAATAGAACTCAATGATTCAAGGAAGTTGGCAGCGTTATCGTCTGTCACAATAACCCCCTCAAATTCATAACCTGAATATTTGGCTTCGAAGTATTCGACTAGAGAGTCATAGTATTGTTGGCTGTGAATACGCTTGGTATCTAGGTGCTCGATAGAGAGCTTAACTTCGCTTTGAGATTGTTTGAACGCACTATCGATGCCCTTTTGGAAATCCGCGGTCCATTGGTAGGAAGGTTCGTAGGAGTGAAGAACTAGGATTTGTTTAACATCCCAGCCATTAGCATAAATCACAGGAGAAAGAGCGCTAACACACAATACAGCGATTGAGATCAATAGCTTGTACATACCGAACCCTTTTTAAAAGACGGTGTATTCTACTCAGATTAACGCTTTCTCAAAGAGTCATTAGTTCTCGAACAATACTTTATAGGTAGAATCTTGATCTTGAGCCCAAAAATCATGTAACTGTTTAGCAAACCCGACAATATTTTGATCGTCTTGGTTAACAATATCTGATATTAACAGCTCATCGTCACTCGCCGTTACAATAGCACTCGCCACCACATCACCGCTCTTAGTACCTACATACAGCTCATGTTCATCAGACAGCATGATTTGGCTTAAGAATTCTAGGATGTTCGCCCTTTCCGCTTCATCTTGATAAGCACTAGCTTGGTTTAGAGAGAAAAGAACCGTTAGTTTGTGAAAATCTACTTTGTGCAGTTCGTCAATTTGTGAGGGCGTTTGGTCTTGCGGGAGAAGTTGGTAAGTTTTGCGGGAAAGCTGATTCTTATAGATATCTAGACCTAAAAGGCTTTCTTTCGCGGGGTAAGCAATATCAAGCTGGCTAAACAGCCACTGATTCTTCTTTAATGCGATTTCAGGTATTTCGTTATTCATTCTTTTAGTACCTACAGTTAGTATCCCCAAATATTACAGTTATTTGGCAGACATACGGTCGGCTGAGGCGCCGAGCTACATGCAGAGAGCATACAGAGCATCACTAAGGCCAACAAGTACTTTAAATGCTTCATATTTTTCATTATCCAACAACATCCTTTAAGAACTTAACGAAAAGCTCTACACTCGTATTCAAGCTTTCAATTTTCTTATAGTAAACAGAACTATATAAATAAAAAGGACTTCTTATGAAAAAAGCCTTAATAGCAGCCGGTATCATGACAATGTTAGCAGGTTGTTCGGACAACGAGGTTGGTGACGTATCTTTAGGTTTCTTCACAATGAAGGATATTAAGATGTCATCTTTAGACGATGACAAAATCCCTGGTGTAACGTGTCACATCGCTTCCATCGAAGCGAACTTGAGTCTTTCTGATCCAAGTGATAGCTCTATTTCTTGCCGCCAAACGGGTGAAATCACACCTGAAATGATTGCGCAGATTGATAAGAGTAAATCTGGCGAGGTGGTATTCAAGCAGTCGAAAAGTATTTTCTTCAAAACCATGAAAGTTCGTCGTATCTACGATGCAGAAAACCAGTCGCTACTCTACTTGTCTTACACCACTAAAGAGACCGAAGGCAGCTTCAAACACAGCCTATCGACCGTTCCTCTATGGGGTACAGCGGCTTACGTTGATCCAGCAACACTCGTACCAACAGAATAATCAATACGAATCACCTGTACAGACATTGTGCAGGTGATTCAAAATGTAATAAAAATGAAAGAAACAGAAACAAAATGTGATATCATGCGGCAAAATTTTTTCACTGTATTTTTCATATGAAGTTTCCTGGACAGCGTAAATCTAAGCATTACTTTCCAACTCACGCACGTGATCCGTTGGTAAACCAAATTCAACAAACACCTAAACTGCACCGCGCAACGATTGTTGGTGTAGGTCAAACCATTGTTGATATCGAAGCTCGTGTTGACAGTGCGTTCCTTGATAAATATGAGCTGAGTAAAGGTCACTCACTTGTATTGGAAGAAAGTAAAGCCGATGCGCTGTATGAAGAGCTTGTAGAGCGCGGTTTGATCACGCATCAATACCCAGGCGATACTATCGGCAACACACTGCACAACTATTCCGTACTCGCAGACAGCAAATCTGTGCTGCTTGGCGTAATGTCTAAGAAAATTGAAGTTGGCTCATTTGGTTACCGTTACCTATGCCGTACTTCTTCTCGTATGAACCTAAACCACCTACAAACTGTTGATGGTCCGATTGGTCGTTGTTACACGCTAATCACCGAAGATGGCGAGCGTACGTTTGCTATCAACGAAGGACACATGAACCAGCTTCTTCCTGAAAGCATTCCTGAGAAAGTCTTCGAGAAAGCATCAGCGCTTGTCGTGTCTTCATACCTAATGCGTGGTAACCCTGAAGATCCAATGCCAAAAGCGGTACAAAAAGCGATTGAGTATGCAAAAGCGCATAACGTGCCAGTTGTTCTTACGCTTGGTACAAAATACGTGATCGAAGGTAATGCGGAATGGTGGCAAGAATACCTGAAGGAGAACGTGACCATCGTTGCGATGAATGAAGACGAAGGTGAAGCGTTAACAGGCGAAAAAGATCCACTTCTTGCAGCGAACAAAGCTCTAGAGTGGGTTGACCTAGTACTGTGTACTGCTGGTCCAATCGGCCTTTACATGGCAGGTTACACAGACGAGCTAGCCAAACGCGAAACTACGCTTCCACTATTGCCAGGTAATATCCCTGAGTTCAACAAGTACGAATTCAGCCGTGCAATGCGCAAACAAGACTGTGAAAACCCGGTAAAAGTGTACTCTCACATTGGCCCATACCTTGGTGGTCCATTAGAGATTAAGAACACTAACGGTGCTGGTGATGGCGCACTTTCAGCTCTGTTACACGACATGGCAGCAAACAGCTACCACTTCGTTAACGTACCAAACTCGGAGAAACACGAGCACGCGTGTCTAACGTACTCTTCACTGTCTCAAATTTGTAAGTACGCAAACCGCGTAAGTTACGAAGTATTAACACAGCACTCTCCTCGCCTTTCTCGCGCATTACCAGAACGCGAAGATAGCTTAGAAGAAACATACTGGGATCGTTAATCCACGTTACTTATTACGTGAGTTACCTTTCCTATCTTAAAGGGCTGCGATATGCAGCCCTTTTTGTAT
>NZ_MCYD01000864.1:0-5803 GCF_002876325.1 Vibrio sp. 10N.261.52.A1 | reverse complement strand
ACTCAAAAGTGCCACGAAACTTGCTAGCCTCTACTTTTATCATCAAACCTTTACGTATCATTTGACTTAGTTTTCATAATGAAACTATAGATTTGATTGTCGATACCTTGTTTGAGGATCGGTCGATGAGAGTCCGAATAAAAGCCACTGAAAGTTGAGTACTATTTCGAAATCTCAGCACACCCCAACCTCTTTAGATTGTGCTCGCTCAATAATTGCCCTCACAAAGAAATCCACGGATTTAGGCGTAAGTGGTAAGCTTAATGATGGCTCTGTTATCTCGAGTTCCAACAGCAATGGCATCCCCTTCTTATCTTCAATAAAGTCTAGTCTCGCGTACAAAAGCGGTTTAGAAAGTTCAAGATTACTTTGTACTAAACCCAGTATACGTTTTGCCAACGCCTTCTCTTCACTGTTCGCATCCTTTAGCGTGCGAAATTCCATGTCAGGGGTTTTTGTTTCCCCACGTTCCGCCAGTAATGGCTCTTTCTTAATCGCATGTGAATACGTGTTACCAAAGTAAATCATGTTGGTTTCACCATGCTTCTCAATAGTATTGAGATAAGGTTGAAAAATGACCCCCTTATCCAACTGTAAAAGGTAGCGCACATGCTGAGTGATTTTGTCTGAATCGTCGATCGAAAGACGAACGACACCGAATGAATAGGCACCAACTGTTGGCTTAATCACTACTTCGTTTATTTCCCATTCACTCTCTTTAATTCTGGCGAGAGCGGCTTGAATTTCTGTTTCTGAATAAAGGATTTCAGTCGGGACAATGGGAACCCCTTGTTTCTCCAGTAGTTTCAAGTAACTTTTATCTGAGTTCCATTCGATAACTGATAGAGGGTTAAGTAACACAGAACGTTGTTCAACCTGATGGCAAAACTCAATGAATGGTTTTATTTTGTCCATATAAGTCCATGGAGAGCGCAGCACAACCGCGTCATACATTGACCAATCCGGGCTGGTGCTATCCCAGAAGATGACATCAGCTTCCACGTTAGTGCGCTTAAAAGCGTCGATTATTAAGGGCATATCATAGTCGACGGATAGACTATCGCTATCCGATATCAATGCGACTTTCTTTGTCTTGTGCATTTAACGATTCCTTTTTTGCTACCAGGGAAGATCAGATCCCATATGAATAAACTTACCATTCACTGAATTGTCCGTATCAAGTGCCATTTGTATTGCAGTGAGGGCACCTTCTTTGGGGGTTAATACTCCGTCCCCATCATTTAAGTCGGTTTTCGTATAACCCGGATGGATGCTATTGACCGTGATTGACGTGTCTCGAAGCTCATAGGCAAGATGAGCAGTCCAAGAGTTAAGCGCAGTTTTTGAGGCACTGTACGCAGGGAGTGATTTAAACGCATCCGTGTAGGTATATGAGGCAGTGTCGCTGTGTAACGTCACTGAACCTAACAAACTTGAAACGTTGAGTATCTTGCCTTTTATCGAACGCTTAAGTAATGGTAAGAATCGACAAGTTACGTTTACCGTACCAAATAAATTGGTGTTGAATGTTTCCAGCCATTGTGTAAGTGGTTGCTCTGATGGAGATTTTCCGTACTCTTCAACCCTAATCGCTGCATTGTTAATAAGAATATCGATTTTACCGAACAAGCTTTCAATAACGCGAGCTGCTTCTTGGATGGAGTTGTCGCAGGTAATATCCATTGGTAAGCAAAATGCTTCGATTCCTTGAGCGCTCAATGTCGCCACCGCCTCGTTAATCGCTGCAGCGTTTCTACCCGCGAGCAATACCGTGTGACCTTGCTTGCCAAGTGCCGTTGCCATCTCGAAACCGATCCCTTTGTTTGCTCCAGTGATGAGCGAAATCTGCGATTCTGTCATATCCCCCCCTAACTCTCAGCTTTCATAAAATGAGTTTTTTTCTTCATTTCGAACAGTTTGCCAGCGCCAATAATTGCAGACAGAGCCAGTAAAAGTGTTATGAAACTGAGTATTGCCATCCAGTTACCAAAGCGTTGTGCTATAACACCTGATGTAATAACAGGTATCGAGAACCCAACATACGAATAGATGTACATACCAGCCGTAGAGCTTGCTTTATCGATGTTATGGTTACTGGTAAATTGAAACAGACCTGCCATATACGTGAAACCATAGCTTGAGAGACTAGTACACCCAGCTCCGAGAAGAATAATTGTGATGGATTCACGATAGTAACCAAGCGCTATAAGACTAAACCCCAACACCGTCAAGAAGCATCCCAGCAGTAGACTTATGCTTGAAGACAAACGCTTAGCAATGTGCTGAGTCAGAAAGCCAGTACAAATCGAAAGGAAAACCATTAATCCAGTCCACTCGCTAAGACCTATCTCATTGAGTAGTATTGGAACAATGGCAATGACCATACCGGTAGTTGCCCAAGCCATCATCATTCCGAGACCATAAGACCAGGTGTTGGATGGAAAACAAGGCAATGTAATTAAATTGAGGTTTGGTTGAATAGTTTGATTGGTCGGCAAACGAATAAGCAATAGCATCAACAACGATACGAGCAAAAATAAGCTTAGATAACTGTATGGCATCACCGTCATACCGGTTACATTCAAGCTCGCACTGGTGGCAAGGGCTCCGCTCCCAAAACCTAAAGACGTTGAGGCTGCCACCAACAATGTACCAAATTTTAGCTCCCTCTCTTCAATGAGGTCATAGATGTACGCTGATACAGATGTCGTGGTCAAGGCTGTCGCAACCCCCAATAGTAATCTTGCAACAAACAGAGAGGTCCAGTTAGGCTGAATAATGAGCAGTGCCGTTGCGCTGGCACTCAACAGAAGTGCAATGAATATAGGCGGTTTTCTGCCCACTTTATTTGAAATCCCCCCCACCATTAATAAGGTAGGTAATAGCCCTAACACATAGGCTGCAAAGGCGACGGTTACCGCCGCAGTGCCCATGTTACTGTTTTGGGCATACACTCCATAAAGTGGAGCTTGCAAGTTTACAGAGTAAGTCACGCAGAACATGACCAACGCCAAGACACTTAATGAAATTCGCTTTTCCATACGATGATTCCTTTCATGGATAATTCTTGTTGATGGCGCATACGTCTAACGTGCACAATCAACATACTGTCAGTACTTAGAGGGAAAGCTAGACGTCACATTCAGCCGTGACTGACTCTTCACTCCAAGTCTTAATAAAAGGATCCGTCTCTTCATTGCCGAGTTCATCAAACAACTCGGTAGACAAGTATCGTTCTCCTGTATCTGGCGCCATCGCCAATATCACACTTCCTTTTGGGGCAGATTTCGCCACTTCTAACGCGGTTGCAACCGTCGCTCCGGCAGAGATGCCAACAAGGATCCCTTCGTAACAAGCAAGAGCTCGTGCAGTCGTGATCCCCAAATGACCATCGATAGTGACGAGACTATCCACCACATCCTTATCCAATACGCTCGGTATGAAATCTGGGGTCCAACCTTGCACGGGGTGCACGGTCCATTCATTCTTGGCTAGGATGCGAGCCCCTTGAGGTTCGGGAACCACGATTTTTACCCCTGGTCGTGCGACCTTCAGCATCTGTCCGATACCGGTGAGAGTTCCGCTTGTCCCAAAGCCGGTGACAAAGTAATCCAAACGCTTACCAGCAAAATCGCTGAGTATCTCACTTGCAGTGGTCTCGCGGTGATACGCAGGGTTGGCGGGGTTATCGAACTGACGGGGTCTAAACCATCCATGCTGAGCGGCAAGAAGGTCGGCAATTCGATTACCGCCGCTACTCCCTTGCTCACTCGGAAATAGGATAACTTCACCACCGTACGCGCGAATCAGTTTCCTGCGTTCGAGCGAATAACCATCCCCCATGACGGCCACAAATTGGTATCCTCGTGCCGCAGCAACCATCGCGAAGGCAATGCCAACATTTCCTGACGTGCACTCAATAATTGTGTCACCTTTCTTGAGTAAACCTTTAGCTTCAGCGTCTAATACAATGGAAAGTGCAAGCCTGTCTTTGACAGATCCTGCTGGGTTAAAAGACTCAACTTTGACATAAACCTCGACTCCCTGTGGAGCAAGATGATTGAGTTTAACAATTGGAGTGCGGCCCACGGTTTCTGTAATTGAGTTATATAACGACATTTAGATTCTCTCTCATTATTTTGTATTGGATTTGAAGGGACACTGGCTTCTTGTAACTGATACTGGCGCCATTCAAGATTTTCTTCTTCGCCATAGAAGCCCAACTCTGTGGGCATTATTCCGTCGTTGTAGTTTTTGACACGATTTCGAATGCGCTCGCGAGCCTGCCTTCCACCTTTCGTTTCACCATTAGCGACGATGTCAAAGATTTCTCTGGCGTTAATGACAAAGTTAAGTCGTGAGCCGAGATTTCTATTTTTAAGCTTTTTATGCTTATCCGAGCTCATGTTGATGAACAGTTCGACACCGTTAAAGCAATATGTCCATTCCGCGGCTTCGGGGTCGGTAGGTACATTTCGAGGCCACTGAGCGATGTCATGCTCATGTGCCCAATTCAAGATATCCCACCCAAGTTCGTGGGGCTCCAGAGAAGATGAAAACTCAGGAGAAAAGAAGACCACTAATGGTGAGAACATGCGCTTATTCACTGGTGTAGCGTTAACCATATCTGTGTAGGCAATCAAACCATGCAGAAACTGGTAGTAACCATCGTGGCGATCCGGCTCACAAAACAGCACATGAATAGTCTTAGCGCTCCACGCTCTGCGGCTAAACAGGCAAGGAAATTCGGGGGCGCTGATTCTCGTGCTGAACTCTTCCCAGCCCTCTCTCTTCCAATTAGATAACGTATGTAGTTTTGGCAACAACTCCGCGTGTGTATACAAGACTTTATGTTGAATGTTAGGCACGAAAGGGACAGAGCTCGTTTCAATGATTTCCATACTCACAGACTCTTATTTTGTTTGAATAGGGCATCCACGGCTTGGAGGATAAGATCGAGTCCTTCCATGTTAGCGACTGACGGATGGCTATCCGCGCAAAACTCAGCAAGTTCTAACCCCATGATTTGGTTGCTTGGAAGTGATTCGAAAAGTTCCAACAATTGGGCAACTTTCAATCCGCCTTCAACTTTGAAGTCAGCGGAAATTTGCCCTGGGTCCATAACGTCCCAATCCACATGAACCCAAACTTTAGAATCTCCAATGAAGTGGAGGACAGACTCTGGCGTCAGAGTCGAAGGGGGAAAGTGATTGATACCTGCGTTATTCACGTTATGTAGTTCTTTTTCATCAATGTCATGCACACCAATCAGAGCAACATTATTGGGTTGGACACCAGAACCAAAGCCGCTCTCCCAAAGACCACATGTAGCAGCCAGTACCATCCCACCGAGGTAGCCTGTTTCGGTCGTATCTGGTGTATTAAAGTCACTGTGTGCATCAATCCACAGAACCTTGACGTCAGGATAAGTCGCTGCGACAACTGGGAGTGTTGCTAAGCTTGCCGAGCAGGTATTCGATGCAAATAAGACGGGGGGCTCACCGTTGGCAAGCAATCGGAAGATTTCAGTTTGTAACAGATCGAGGGTATTTTGAGCTTCAGGGAGTGCCAGACTCCAATCATCCGATTTTGCGGGTGATCGCTGCCCAACGTAATTAGGCGTGAGGCCATAATGTAAGGCTAGTTTGTCTGCCGTGAGTTTTGCGCCCTCTAGCATACGCTCGGATCTGTCCGCAACGCGCCCTTGAGAACATAGAATTTGAAAAGACATTTAAAAGGCTTCCATATCATTTAAAAGAAACCGATATATACCCCATATAAAACAACTATGACAAACATGGTT
>NZ_MCYD01000863.1:0-4665 GCF_002876325.1 Vibrio sp. 10N.261.52.A1 | reverse complement strand
ATTTTATGTGATTTTACTCATAAATGTATGTTCATGTTTTTGTTGTTTTTATCGGTGATCGCTGTACAATTTGTACTTAGTTAATCATTACGGAAACTGGCAATGAAAAGAGAACAAACGATTGATAAGCTCTATCAGCTAGCCGAACAAACTCAACAAGTTCAGGCTGACCGAATTGAGATTATTTTGGAAGAGCGAAGTGACGAGCATTTTCCGCCTATGTCCAAGGCTATGATGGAGACTCGTTCTGGCTTAACTCGTCGTAAATTGGATGAAGCTATCACTAAGCTTGAGGCGGAAGGCCACCAGTTTACGAAGAATAATGCTAACCATTACTCAATTTCATTGACCGAAGCTCACATGCTGATGGACGCGGCTGAAGTGCCAAAATTCCACCAACGTAAACAGCATGCGGGGAATAAGCCATGGATTATCAACGTACAGAACCAAAAGGGTGGTACGGGTAAATCAATGACAGCGGTTCATTTAGCGGCATGTTTATCTTTGAATCTTGATAAACGTTACCGTATCTGTCTGATTGACTTAGATCCACAAGGCTCTCTGCGCTTATTCCTAAACCCACAAATTAGTGGCACTGAGCACGATAGCATTTATTCTGCTGTTGATATCATGTTGGACAACGTGCCAGAAGGCCAAGAAGTTGACCAAGAATTTCTGCGTAAAAATGTACTGTTGCCAACACAATACCCAAACCTAAAGACTATTTCTGCTTTCCCAGAAGATGCAATGTTCAACGCTGAAGCGTGGCAAAGCCTTTCTCAAGATCAGTCTTTAGACATTGTGCGTCTTTTAAAAGAGAAGCTTATCGATAAAATCGCGGATGATTTTGACGTGATTATGATTGATACCGGCCCGCACGTAGACCCTCTGGTATGGAACGCGATGTACGCGTCTAACGCACTGTTGATTCCATGTGCGGCGAAGCGTTTAGACTGGGCTTCAACGGTTAACTTCTTTCAACACTTACCAACCGTGTACGAAATGTTCCCGGACGATTGGAAAGGGCTTGAGTTTGTTCGTCTGATGCCAACCATGTTTGAAGACGATAACAAGAAACAGGTATCAGTACTGACTGAAATGAACTACCTGTTGAATGACCAAGTAATGATGGCAACGATTCCAAGAAGCCGCGCATTCGAGACTTGTGCCGATACTTACAGCACGGTTTTCGACCTGACAGTGAGTGATTTTGAAGGCGGTAAGAAGACTCTGGCTGTCGCTCAAGACGCGGTACAAAAAAGTGCTCTAGAATTAGAGCGAGTATTACATAGCAACTGGCCTTCACTTAATCAGGGATAACAAGAATGGCAATTAAAACATCTGACTTAAATGCAAAGCTATTTGGTAAGGCGAACAAACGTCGTGTTGCTACGCCTCAAGAAGCGCAAACGGCTGCTAAAGAACAGGCTCAAGTGATCGAGCTTTCTGTTGCTGGCGAAGATT
Organism: Vibrio sp. 10N.261.52.A1; assembly: GCF_002876325.1. Lineage (NCBI taxonomy): Bacteria > Pseudomonadati > Pseudomonadota > Gammaproteobacteria > Vibrionales > Vibrionaceae > Vibrio > Vibrio sp. 10N.261.52.A1. The sequence goes on along the minus strand of NZ_MCYD01000863.1, from coordinate 3,201 downwards.
TAGTTTCATTTGAATTGGTTCGAATTCCTGCTTCTGAAGTAGCAACTCGCACCGTTGTTTTTGAAGAGAATGCTCGTGAGCAATCTTTCCTAAATGAACATGCTCTTTCTGATGTTCTGACAACATTGAAAGAACGCGGTCAGCAATATCCAGCTGTTGGTCGTAAAAACAAAGACGGTAAGATCGAAGTTCTTGATGGTAGCCGTCGTCGTATGTCGTGTATTTTGGCTGACAAAGAGTTCCTTATCTATGTTGCTGAAAACATTAACGGCGAACACGCTAAGTTCTTATCTGACGTTGCAAACGCTCATAAACCACTTTCTCTGTACGAGAAGGGGAAAGAGATGCAAGCGAAGCTTGATAAAGGCGAAGCTGAAGACCAAAAAGCGCTAGCAAAAATGTTCCAATGCAGTGAGGCGCTAGTAAGTGGTGCATTGAAAGCAGCCGCTTTACCACTGGAATTACTGCAAGCTTACCCAAATGTGAGCGATCTTGGTCGCCCAACGATTGTTAAACTGCATAAACAATTCAGCGGCCTGACTGACGACCAACAACAATCGTTACTGACTAAGTGTGATGCGTCTGAAGGCTTTGTGTGGCAGCGCAGCGAAGCACAAGGTGTAACTCGTTTAACTAAAGACGTAACGGAAACACTAGAAGGTTGGATTCTTGAACTGGCTCCTGCGCCAGCGAAAAAAGCATCACCTAAAGTTGAGCTTATCAAAGGTCGTGCTTCATACAGCCGCAAGGGCTCAAATCTAGCGCTAAACCTGAAGAAAGTTGACGATGCAACGATGCAAGAAATCCTAGCGTTCGTGCAATCGAAACTCGACTAAGTAAATTTCTTTCCAAACTTCTCTAAAGCCGCTTTATGCGGCTTTTTATTTGGCTGTGATAAACTGTGTTTAGATGAATCTGGACACAAATTATGACAAGCCTAACCAACACGTTTCTGAATACACTTTCCGATATCGCCCAACATAATGACCACCGTTACGGCGTGGTGTTTAATGGCAGCGCGACATGGCAAAATTCCGCTATCTCTAGTTACCTCAAAGAGAACAACACACAAACCGTTTTCCAAATTGGTGGGACTCCATTTGATGGCGTTATACATGCGCCTGCAAAGAAAGGTCAGCAACTTCTCGGTCGCGAATGCCAAGTGCTTGTTTGTGATTTTAGAGAGCAATTTGATGCGAATGGCTTTAGTGCAGCACTCGGTGCCTTGGTCGGTGGCGGACTGTTGTTGGTGTTACCGCCTGATATTGAAAATATCGAAGGTTTAGTGTTTGGCCAACGTTGGTTACATACGTATTTCGAAAAGCTTATTTCTGTGTCTCAAGATGATGAAGCTTCAGGATTGGAACGCAGCTTCGATTTACTTCCACAAAAGAGTAACGATCCAGAACATCTAGATCGATTTGCGCAGCAGAATATTGCTGTTGAGTCGGTCAAGAAAGTGGTGTCTGGTCATCGAAAGCGTCCTTTGATTTTAACGGCTGACAGAGGCCGTGGTAAAAGCTCGACGTTAGGTATTGCAGCAGCGCAGCTTTTGGCTGAACGTCCTGGATTCAACATTATTGTGACAGCGCCATCTGTTAAAGCAACCGAGCCTGTTTTTTCACATGCGCAGCAAAGGCTCGATGGCTGTGAAGCCCTTAATGCCATTCATGTTTGCTACCAAGGTGGCAGCCTTAGATTTGTCGCGCCAGACGAATTACTAAAATCCAAGCCTGATTGCGATCTGTTGTTGGTTGATGAAGCAGCGGCGATTCCCATTCCAATGTTGAAGTCTATGGTTGATAGTTATCACCGTATGGTTTTTTCAACCACGGTTCATGGCTATGAAGGGAGCGGTCGAGGTTTCGGAATCAAATTCGAAGCATGGCTTTCTAAGCATCGCCCAGGCTGGAAAGGATACAGACTTGAACAGCCTATCCGTTGGAATAATAACGACCCGCTTGAAGCTTGGTTGTTTGATTGTTTCTTACTTGGTGCAGCCTCATCAAATGATATGGCAGAGCGCAAGGTTGACGTGCTTTCTAATGAGAAACTCAACTCACTAAGTTTGGTCGAGTTATCCAAGCAAGATTGTTTAGCTAACCCAAGTAAGCTCCATCAATGTTTCTCTCTGCTGGTTGATGCTCATTATCAAACATCTCCAAATGACCTGATGCAGTTCCTAAGTAATCCTGCGATTCAACTGTACGCCGTGTGGCAGCAAGAAGAGTGTTTGGGTTGTATGTTGGTCACGCAAGAGGGTGGGTTAGACAGTGAATTGATTTCCCAGATTCAAATTGGAAAACGCAGACCACAAGGTCATCTTGCTCCTGTGTTGTTAGCTAATCAACTCGGAGCCACACAAGCAGCAACGAGCCACTGTATCAGAGTGATGCGTATTGCTGTATCAACACGTCATCAAGGTTTTGGTATTGGCAGTTGGATGTTGGATAAGTTGTCGCAACACATCGAACAAGCCGACTACTTAGCGACGAGTTTCGGCGCGACCAGTAATTTGATTGCATTCTGGCGTAACAACGATTTTGCTCCAGTACATATTGGCCACCAGCGTGATCAGGCAAGTGGTTGTCACTCTGTGCTAATGGTTAAGCCTCTTAATGCCAATTCTGAAACTTGGGTCAGTCAACTTCTGCACCATTTTGAGCGCAGCTTTTGTTTTGTCGTTTCGGGTTCACTTGCGTCTCTTGAAGTCGATATGGTGCGTGCACTGTTGCCAACTTATTGTGAATCAATCTGCGAGCTTGAAGCCCAACTTATCAAGAACTATGTTGATGGAGGCAATAGTTACGACAGCATTGGCTACAGTGTGTTGAAGTTGGTGCTTATTAGTAATGCACGTCAAGCTCAGGTAGTCCCCCTCGATTCTACGAATATTGCTTATTCTTGCGTTTCTGATTTGTTGCTTGCTAAAGTCGTTCAACAGAAAGGGTGGGGGAGCTGTGTTGAACAGTTTAACTTTATTGGGCGTAAGCAAGCAGAGGCTCAATTTCGAAAAGATGTCGAAGCCTTACTCGCTAATTTACAGTGTAAATAGCGACAGTCGATTTCAAACGAGATTTACAGTGTAAATTAGAAGGTTGAATTTACACTGTAAACTGTCCCTTAATCCCAAGCCTTCTGCCTCATTTCGATTCCACTCCCTCAATTTCTTATTTAACTCACCACATCACAGGACAGTGA
>NZ_MCYD01000862.1:1933-2229 GCF_002876325.1 Vibrio sp. 10N.261.52.A1 | reverse complement strand
AGATCCGTGAAGAAGTGGCGAAATGGAGCCCAGCAGAAGTTGAACGTGTAACTGGTGTTAGCGAAAAAGACGTATACCACACAGCGAAACTGCTTTCTGAAAACCGTCCGGGTTGTATCGTTTGGTGTATGGGTGGTACTCAACACACGACTGGTAACAACAACACACGTGCTTACTGTGTACTAGAGCTTGCGCTAGGTAACATCGGTAAATCAGGCGGCGGTGCAAACATCTTCCGTGGTCACGATAACGTACAGGGCGCAACTGACCTTGGCGTACTTTCTGACACACTTCCA
>NZ_MCYD01000862.1:0-1165 GCF_002876325.1 Vibrio sp. 10N.261.52.A1 | reverse complement strand
GGTTCTTGGCGTCACTGGTCAAAAGTTTGGGATATCGACTTTGACTGGGTGAAAGGCCGTTTCGACGACAACGCATACGGTGGTCAAAAACCAATGAACAGTGCAGGTATTCCTGTATCTCGTTGGGTTGATGGCGTACTTGAAGACAAAGACAAGATTCGTCAACGCGAAAACATCCGCGCGATGTTCTACTGGGGTCACGCAGTGAACTCTCAGACGCGTGGTCCAGAGATGAAGAAGGCGATGCAGAAGCTGGATATGATGGTTATTGTTGACCCATACCCAACGGTTGCAGCGGTAATGAACGATCGTACAGACGGCGTTTACCTGCTTCCAGCAACGACTCAATTTGAAACCTACGGCAGTGTAACGGCGTCAAACCGTTCTCTACAGTGGCGTGACAAAGTCGTTGAGCCTCTGTTCGAATCTAAACCTGACCACGAAATCATGTACCTGCTTTCTAAGAAACTTGGTTTCTCTGATCAGCTGTTCAAGAACATTCGTGTTGAGAACAACCAACCTCTAATTGAAGACATTACACGTGAATTCAACAAAGGTATGTGGACGATTGGTTACACAGGTCAAAGCCCTGAACGCTTGAAAGAGCACCAACAGAACTGGCATACGTTCCACAAAACGTCTCTAGAAGCAGAAGGCGGCCCAGCAAATGGCGAGACTTACGGTCTACCTTGGCCATGTTGGGGCACTCCAGAGATGAAACACCCTGGTACACACATCCTTTACGATACGTCTAAGACGGTTGCTGAAGGTGGTGGTAACTTCCGTACTCGTTTCGGTGTTGAGTTTGAAGGTCAAAGCCTACTTGCTGAAGACAGCTACTCGAAAGGCTGTGAGATCAAAGACGGTTACCCAGAGTTCAGCGATAAACTACTGAAACAACTGGGTTGGTGGGATGATCTAACTGCAGAAGAGAAAGCGTCTGCTGAAGGCAAAAACTGGAAGACTGACGTTTCAGGTGGTATCCAACGTGTGGCAATTAAACACGGTTGTATCCCATTTGGTAATGCGAAAGCACGTGCGATTGTTTGGACATTCCCAGACCGTGTGCCACTGCACCGTGAGCCACTGTACACGCCACGTCGTGACCTAGTTGCTGATTACCCAACGTGGGATGACAAAGAAGCTATCTTCCGTGTTCCTACGC
>NZ_MCYD01000861.1:0-5092 GCF_002876325.1 Vibrio sp. 10N.261.52.A1 | reverse complement strand
GGCATAATATGTATAATAAAAAGCTATTAGAAATTGATTATTATTACCAAAATGAAAACATTACACATTCGCTATTTGCTTGCCCTTTGCCTCTCTGCACTACCATTTACTTCACTCGCCGCCCTCAAATATAACGCTCAGTATTACAGTGCTGATAACATTGAAGCCATTCTTGAAGATATGTCTGACCCAGGATTCGAATCGAATTATGGAGACTTCGCTAAGATCCGGTCGCAGCTGTACCAACAAGCAGGAGCGCAAAACCAACACCTAAACCCTAGTGAGATTGATGCACTAGAAAGGTATCAAGATGATGCCTATCAGCCGATAAGAAGAGGGTTAGCGCAAGGGAGAATGGACTCGGAGACAGAATCATTAATCAATGAAATAGACTCAGCGTTCGAACATGGCATCAAATACAAAGGGACAGTGTTTCGTGGGGAGAGCTTACTCTCCGCTTACGGAGACACTGTAAAAGTTGGAGATATCGTCAGTCCCAATTCATACTTATCTACGTCTATCTCGAAAACATCTTCTTATACTTTTCATAATGGGCAACTTTCTCGATTTGAGCTTAACCTTGGTCAACATGGAATCGTGATACCCACGGTTCGCGATGATGAATTAGAGGTGCTGGTTAATAGAAACTCTCTGTTTGAGGTGACGGCGATCAATACCACGCCGGAGGGAAATCAAGTGATCTATCGCGAGGTATCAGCAGAACAGGTCGGCACGCGCCCTATAAAAGATCTCCATTCAGGGGAAAACCTCACCGTAGCAGAAGCCTGTATCTACTAGTGACTTTGCCGTTAGGTACGAAACATTAGGCATTATGATAAAAGCTGAGGACATCTTTCCTCAGCCTTAACGATCACTAATAGACCTTATGAAAGTCGATCAGCTGAAATGTTAAGTCGCTTACCCAAAAATCCCCATCCAACTCGGCACCTTGTACGAATCGTTTGTCTCCCATCTCTAAGGTCACAATATATTTGCCCGCGATAAGCCCTTCGACCATGTAAAAGCCATCACTCTCTATTTCACTGGAATATTCGGTGCCTTTCTGGATGTGTTTAAAATGCAGGTACGCATTGCTCTCTATATCCCCTCCCACAGTGCCATCCACACCAAATGACACCATCATCTCGATCGGTGCATGGGTTTGTCCCACCTGCTTAGTATTTACAAACACTGGATTCTGAATTGGTGTTAAGTTGAGGTCTAACGCTCCTTCATCGATATAAATTGGTAGCTTTTCTCTAGCAGGAACACTTGAAAACTCAAACCTTCCTTTTGAATTACTGACAGCACGTTGGTCTAAGACCTGTAAGCTGACTCCGGCTATAGGTTGCTTGTGATGGTCATACACGATGCCGGTCAGTTTAGAGTGGTTGTATCGATTCCATTCAACAAACTCGCCAATATCTTCGTCAAAATAGGTTTTCGCACCAAATTCCGTGGTCATCTCGACGCCATATCGGTCTTCTGTGCCTTCCAATTTAAAGAGCAGATATGGATTCACGCGTGCTTCCAAAGAGGCAGTAAATGAGACCTCTTGTTTCTGGTAGCGTGCCGATACATTAGTGGTCAGCTCTTGAAATACCTTCAAAGGATCAAGCACACACTCTTTACAGGCATTTCTTAAAGAGAGCTCAGTGCGTTCATGATGTCCAGATCCATTCACTGTTCCAGATATATTCCACGATGTGTCAGAGAAGCCGCTTTTGGCGAGCTCGATGGTATGCAAGTAACTATCTTGGTGAGTATCTTTCGTGTATTGATAATCCCCTGCATAAGAAAGGAACAGGTTACTCGACACTTTGGCGTTCACTTTTGGCTCTACACTTAACTCGTCGTCATCGTTTCTTACAGTTAAAAAGGCAGTGAGGTTTGCAAGTGACAAGTTGTACTTGAAGACATCATACTCCATCGACTCCAAATCCAATTCATCGGTCTTATTAAGTTCAATCGATGCGGACTGATCGGCACTTAGCAAGATATCAAACTCCATGGGGAACCGATTAAAATCGGGCAACCAACCAATATGACCAGCAAACCAATGTGTCGGTAAATATCGCCCCTGAAAACCGACTAAGTCTTTACCATGCTGTCGTCTGAAAGCACTACCCACGGTAAAATAATCAGCGAGGCCATACTCTAACGAGACAGCGCCAGCTCGATCCGCGCCTTCATTACCTACCACCTCAACGCCCCATTCATTTTGTGGTAAAAAGGCATCTTCTAAACCAGCAACGGTGATCTCTTCTTCCTGCCACACCCCTTTAGATAAGTAGTAACGAAACTTTATGGTGTCACCAGGGGAGATGTTGTCTTCTTCAATGACAAAACGTCCAAACTCATCAGAACGATAAGTGGTTTGATAGATACCATTAACCAACACATCAATGCTGATATTGGGTTGGGTTGTACGTTCCAATTGTAAGTTGCCGAACTCTGGCTGACGGTTTCGATTGGTGTAGTAAAGCCCGTCTTCAAGAGTTTGGTTATTCGTAAAAACGCTGCCATCCAACAATACATGCCCTAACTCAAGCGAGCCCTCACCATCGTTTGTCTCAACCGCGATGTTGTAATAAACGATGGGCAGATCTTCTCTCGAATCAATAGACAATCGAGATAAGGAATGTTCGGTGCTTAAAATGGTATCGGAAATAACGTAAACATCGCCGCCCTCTTCACTGTCGTGATATACAGACGTTGCTACTCGTGTCGCTAATCCCCCCCCAGGAAGGGGATCGACCGCAGGCACGTTAGAGGCTCTTTTTAACTCCTCCGCTTTCTTACGAGACTCACTTTTGATCTTCGAGATCACCGCTTCCAACTCGGTCAAGGAGCTGAATTCCGGAGAAACGGTCAGCCGATAGTCATCAATGTCCCATCGGACTTTGGCAGGGATACACGCTTGTAGGCTGTACCAGTGGATATAGGTTTCAGACTCAATCACTTCAAACTTAATTGATTGGATATTATTGTCATCGCGATAACAAAGCGCTTGCTGGGTATCAACAATATAGGGGGGAGACTCTCTACCCTGATCTTGCGGCAAGTAGATTTCACAATAACCCACGTCATCGCACTGCCCGTTCATCTCTAACAGCGAAAAAGCCGCATTGGATATCGATATGAACGGCTCTTCGTAGTCATCCATCATCACACGGTAAAAGCTATCACCGACTTGTCCTACTCGCACCTCTATATGAGCAGGATAGAGTTCACTCGCCTCGCTTTCCTGTTCTGACTGCGAATAAGCGACAAATGGAAGCAAAGAGCAAAGCAAGACAAGTCGACATAACAGGTGCTGGAACATGAATCTTATCGTCACTCAATCGAGCGCATAAGCACTGACAACATACAGCTCAAGTTATAGAACACATTCGTGCAAAGACTCGTCGTTTTGAACCAGTGAAATCTTTGAGCCTTTTGGAAGCGATTTGGTTAATTCAGCATTACGCAGCAACACCACCTTTTCGCTGTGTTCGTCGACATTCAGTTTGGCGCTGAACTGAAACTTACCATCATTGGTGATCTTGAGGTTCTGTTCATCACATTCAAACTTAACATCTTGGACCTGTTCACCTTTTTGTACGTAAACCGGCACATAACTGTTGATGTGGAAGTTAAGCTGGAACGCTGAACCATTGTTAGATCGTACCTTTCTGGACAGGTCTGGTGGTGAGGCTTCGGGCGCTTTCGCTATCGGAGAGAACCATAGATAAGCACGGTATTCACCATCAGGCATATCGTCAGGTAATGCGTTCATACGCAAACGAACTGTGCGCCTTTGGTTGGGTTTGAGTTCACGAATAATCGGTGGTGACACTTTAATCCAATCAGCAATATTTTCTGACTCAGCAATATTCGCGTCAGTGCGAACTAAGCCGCTTGCCTTTACTGAACGGTAGATGGGCTTTATCTCTAGTCGGATCGGTTCATTTGAATTATTCTCCACCACAATTTTCTCCGTGACTGAGGTTTCAGCGTCTAGGACAAAGCGAGTCGGTGCGATAAGGAGTTGAGCGTAGGCTTGTGCAGTGAAAAGTAAGCCGAAAAAGCATGAGATAAATAACTTCATTTATAATTGACCTCAAAAGGGATAGTGCTGGTATAAAGACCAGCAGGATGATTAGCGCCAATTTTTACTTTTGCACCAATACACAGAAGTTTGGTTCTCCCATTCCCTTTAATTTTCGCTCGGCCTCTCTTAGATAAGCCACAGCCAAAATAGAATTTCTTAATACGAAGACGTTTCGATTTTTGAGAATGGTTAAGATATTGATTAGAAGGAAGCGAAACCACGATCTTTTTTCCCGGTTCGCCTTCAACATAAAAACGAACCACGTAAATCTGACTACTCGATGGATTAGCATCGGCATTCTGTCCAGAACCAGAAACATACATGCCCGGAAACTTTACTTCCATATTCTCAGGAATTATTTCCAGAGCATAGAACGGGCTTGAATATAGAGTCAGTCCGATATATATCGCGTATTTAACTACGCATTCGAATAAAGACTTCATAGTAAAAATGGCTGCTCTATTACAGCCACAATATTATACTAGTTTCACTAAATTATTGGTAAGTCACATCAACTGCAACGTTTGCAGTATAAGTACCAGCTACCAGTGATGCGCTTGAAGTACGAGCCGTACCACCAATATTAAGATCCGCAGTACCACCAGTTAGGGTTATAGCGTTATTAAAATCAAACTCAGCAGCAATCGTATTTACACCGTTAACCAAGTTAGTATCAGAAATACTTACGGTCACCGTATCACCTGATTCACCCGAAAGTGTAAACGCCGCAGCTCCTGCATCACCTTGAGCAACAACAACATCTGTCGTGTTATCTGAAGTGATGATACCGAAATCTAAATCACTCGTTTTGGTCATTGTAATTGCTTGTTTTACTTCTAGTGTTGCATCAAAAGTGTCACTCACAGCAAAAACGTTCGCTGAAGAGATAGAAAGTGCAGAGACGGCAACAACCTTAAAGACTTTATTCATTTCTTTAATCCTTTATATAAAATCGGCTTTATTATTAGGGTTACCCAATAGTCAACCAGAGTTAACAAT
>NZ_MCYD01000860.1:0-2495 GCF_002876325.1 Vibrio sp. 10N.261.52.A1 | reverse complement strand
CAGCAAGCCTAGTCACCTTATTTGGTTGTGTTGGTAGCAATGCGGTAACGGGTAAGCTGATGGAGTTCAACGTGAAAGCTGTAGATAACCGCTACGCTCGCGGTGGATTAAACATGCTACTGGCACCCGCTTACGGTATCACGGTTGCTGCAGACTACATTGTGTTTAACTCGCTGGAGTTTTGGACGGGTAAAAACCCTATCAACAAAAAGCCGCACATCTTTGACACTAAGGTCGATACATATATCGATATTAATGATCAACTGGATGACAGCCTCACAGACGCGCCTATCGACCCACTAGCTAAGCACGTCATTGACCACAGTGAAATGAAAGTTATCAATCAAGATGAAGTTGCTATCGAACTCACGTACAACGACGGCACACGTGCAACACTAACTGGTCACCGTTTTGGCGATGAAGTCCACTACTCTCTTGATAACCAAGTTATCGCAAAAACCAGTTTAGAAGAGATGCAGATGTACATGGCTTCTGCGGAGCAATCATAAGCTCATATTGAGTGATTAAAAATAACTAGCAATTGTCAGTGCTTATAACACGAAAAGGGGTAGCAGAACGCTACCCCTTTTTTTGACTCATAATATTAATCAGGCACTTGTTAATAAACAAAGTAGTCAGACAGTCGCTTGATATTCAATTGCTTTGTCATATTACCTAACTGCTCTTCTCGAGTGTCTTGAAATTCATCTAGGCGCTGATAAATCGTAAAATAGCGACTTATATTAGCGACATACTTTACTGGTTCTTGGCTTATGTTCTCTCTTGCGACAACCTCAACGTGATTAAACCATTTATTTGGGTTATACCCTTGCTGCGCCGCTAATTTTCGCATTCTTCGTATTTTAGCTGGTCCAGCATTATAGGCAGCTAAGCTAAAGTAAATCTTATCGATGTCAGCTATTTCAGGCTTATCAAAGTACCTATCATGAATAAAGCGTAAATACTTGCTTCCAGCATGGATGTTACTTTCCAAATCGTGCACATTATCAATATCCACATACCAATCCCGCGCCGTTTTAGGCATCACTTGCATAATACCCACGGCACCACGGTGCGACACTTTCGAGTGGTCGAGCCCTGATTCTTGAAAAGCCATCGCTAGAAGAATGAACCAGTCGATATCGTACTTCTCACCATACGAGACAAACAAAGCTTCTAGTTTATCTCGTTGTCGGTTTTGCTGTGGGTTAGAGGCGCGACTCATCCATGAAACGCTGTCTAAATAGCGATTATCAATCACGTTCCCGAGTAACGTGCCCTGTTTCGATTCTTGCAAATACTGGTCTATTTGGGCTTTCAGTTGAGGACTATTCTTACGAATGGCCCACGCGATATCTGCATCTTCTCTAAAGGTAATGTCCTCATGGATCTTAATGCCCTTCTCTAAACTGTCCCACAATTCCAACTTATGGCTATCAACGATGGTTGCTGTGATCTTCTCACTCTTAATCAGCTCGAGGAGTTCAAGGTCTTGGAGGTTCGCGTTGAGTAAGTGAATATAGATGGGTTCCATCCCCTTTTTCTCAAACTGTTGATTCAATTTTTGAACGCTACTGATGTAGCTAGAATCCTGCTTAAGCCACACTTCTTTACCCTGTAGTTGTGTGACATTGCTGATTGAAGGCTTAGATAGGCTTGTCACTAACACCTCATCGATATCGCGGCGAATGGGCATGCTGAAATCCACCAGCCTTTGACGCTCTTCGGTTACTGTAAGGTTCGCGATAGCAATATCGCCCCGCCCTTGATTTAACGCTTCAAGTAATTCGCTTCGCTCTACCGGAATCACCTTAACGCGCAGCAGTGGATCACTCAGTTTAAGTGCCTGATCAAAGTAATAGATTTGCTCGGCCAAAATCCCTTTCGGCTTACCGTTTTCAATGTGATAGAAACCGATGTCACCAGAGACTAAAACACGTACTACACCTTTCACTTTCAAAGCCGAGAAATCACCAACATAGGATTCAAGTGCGTTATCTGGCACTTCTAGACCGAAAGCGGACTTAGAAAGAATAGAGATAAAGAGCAATGCTTTCGATAAGCGTGTAGCGCCTTTAATGTTCGTCATATGCAGTATTCCTGTAGCGCCATTTCTAATGCGATAAAGCCAAAAACCTCAGTAATACTTGTGCAATGTAGGAAGTGTTTAACGCGAAGCAATTTAACGAGAGGAAGTCGCCATAACGTTGTTCAGTGAGGAGTGGATTGATCTTAAAAATAACATAGTGCGCAGATCATCTCATCGCGCTAGTAATTAAGGGAGTCGAATTATACCGAAAACTATCTCTTCCGAAATACGGCCGAAACTATAGTAGTTATAGAGTAATCCTATAACTCTTCTTGACGTGTACCTCTTAATATTATTCCTACCTGCCCACATATGTTCTTAATTCGGTCGTTTAGGGGCCAATTCAAAATCAGTACTGAAAACATACCTTCATTACAAAAAAATATACAAATAGATAATAGTATTG
>NZ_MCYD01000859.1:0-875 GCF_002876325.1 Vibrio sp. 10N.261.52.A1 | reverse complement strand
GTTTACTCTAGGTTGTTTAAATAAATAGATTGAAACGATCACAACAAATGAACCGAACATAGTTGTCGCTGTTATGGCTGTGCCAAAAGCTATATGATCAAATGCCATAGTGAAAATAGGTGTAAGAAAAAATAATATACTAACGCTATTAGCTGAATTTTTGGACAGCATGTACAAAAGTAATAACACGGCACCGGTTGATACAACACCAATCATCCAGCCTGCAGAGATTATAAACTTTGTCGTTAAATTAACGTCCCATCCGATAGTTACGGATATTACTAGGAAAAATAATCCAGCAAATGCATTTTGAACTAATGAGGACTCTATAGGGTCTACACTAATATTATTCTGGTATACACTTCCCACCGTTATTGCTAAAACAGCGATCAGAGAAAATAACATCCCTAAAAAAGTAATAGTGCTAACGTCCTTTGCACCATAGACCGCTAGAGTTAACCCCGAAAACCCCAAAATTAGAGTAAAGTAGCTCTTTAATGAGGCATTTTCTCTGCTAATAAAAGGTGTTAATAACGGCTGTAATCCCAGTACAATTGCGACGATTCCTGGAGATATTTCATACTCTATGGCAAGAAAGTAGCACCCCTGATAGCATACTTGTAACAGAAAACCTGACAGTAGAAGCTTTCTTAGCGTTGGTCTTGTCAGTCTGGTTAATGATGTAAATGGTGACCTCCGCAATAAAATCGCAATCAAGCCAACTAGCATGAGAGCACCCAAGCTTCTTACTGTGAGAAATGACCAAACGGATGCATCCTCTAATCCCATTTTCACAAAAATTGCGCCGCTGCTCCACATTATAAGAAATAATATCGGTGCGAATTTTTCTAAATTACTCATTATTACTAATATCC
>NZ_MCYD01000858.1:2806-3604 GCF_002876325.1 Vibrio sp. 10N.261.52.A1 | reverse complement strand
AAAACGTGTTGCCGAATACATGGTCGACAACCAAGCCGAGCACCCTACCAAATGGATTGACCTAAAAGGCATTGGCCCTTGGACCATACAATACGCATTACTGCGTGGCTTGAGTGAGCCGAATCATTTGCTAGTGGGTGATTTAGTGGTGAAGAAGTTTATCGAGCACCGACCGGCTATCAATATAGAGAGTGTTTCACCGTGGGGCAGTTACGCTACGTTCCACTGTTGGAATCAGTCTTAATAGAAAGAGTAACTTGCGAACGTCCGCAATACAAAGTTAGGAGCAATCATGGCGAACCGTTTTACATATTATGACAGCCCGTTAGGCACTGTGACTCTGCAGGCGAATGAGCAAGGCTTACTCGGAGTTTGGTTTGAAACACACACAACGAAACCGGAAGACTTAGGTACACAAGAAGATAGCTTTCCGATTTTCCAATCGGTTAAAGACCAGCTCGATCGTTATTTTGCAGGAGAAGCTGTTCAGTTTGATGTACCGATCGCTGCCAAAGGCACTCCGTTTCAGCAATCGGTTTGGCACGCACTGACTACTATTCCTTACGGAGAAACGTGGAGCTATGCTCAGTTAGCCGACGCGATCGGTAATCCCAAAGCGGTGCGAGCTGTGGGGTTAGCCAATGGCAAGAACCCGGTATCAGTGATTATTCCGTGTCATCGAGTTATTGGTAAAAATGGCAAGTTGACGGGTTACGCGGGTGGAGTAGAGCGTAAACAGCGCTTGTTGGCGATTGAGGGAATTGGCCAAGAATAGATCGCTTGGTTATTGGTTATTGG
>NZ_MCYD01000858.1:0-2058 GCF_002876325.1 Vibrio sp. 10N.261.52.A1 | reverse complement strand
TTGGTTATTGGTTATTGGGTTAAGTGATGCCTCGCAATGTTGAACTTAGCCTAGGGACCTGAAAAGTGTGACTTTGCAATAAAATCGTCACTTTCTGGAAAATACACATTTGGTTGCATATTCTTTAATCATGTTCTCTAGGCAAGGATGCCCAAATGAATAGTCAAATCCCTTTCTTACTCAGTTGCAGTAGTACGCTGTTACTGACAGGTTGTTTAAGCGATACCAGTCAACCTTTTGAAGTTCCACAGTTAGTTCTATTTAAAGGTATGTATGAAAGTACTGATAACGACAGCTATTTGCTTTTTGAGTCGGGGCAAGTTACTTATCAGGTAACGGATAACACAGTGACGCGTAGCTACAGCGTTGAAGACGATTTGATAACCATTGAGCTGAATTCAGGAAGCAGCCGAACGGATTCTGATTTGGTGATGAGAATTCAACGTCAAGGAGAGGTGCTCACTTGCAACCAATGCCCAGCGATGCAATTGAGCAACGTCTGGACACGAGTCGAAACCCCCAGCAATAAGGCTCATCTAACTAGAATAACCCACCATTAAGCCATAAGTGAGCCGCGATGCTGACGGCGTAGCCAACCATGATGACTGGCATCCACTTTAGGTGTCCAAAGAAGGTGTATTTACCATGCGCCGCGCCCATTAAGGCCACACCAGCAGCACTACCAATCGATAACAAGCTCCCCCCAACTCCAGCGGTTAAGGTAATCAGTAACCAGTTCCCCATCGACATTTGTGGCTCCATCGATAGCACAGCAAACATCACTGGAATGTTATCGACAATCGCAGATAAGATGCCCACCATAATGTTGGCAAAAATTGGGTCCCACTGGCTGTACATCAAAATCGAAGCCAGCTCTAAATATCCGAGCAAGCTCAAACCGCCCACACACATTACCACACCGTAGAAGAACAATAATGTATCCCACTCTGCGTGAGACACTCTTCGAAATACATCAAACGGCACCACAGACCCGAGTCGTTTTAACGCACCTTCGTCATTATTGGCAATGGCCACTGCTTTTTTCTTCGCCAGCGAGTTGGGCAGAGTTTTACGTAAGAAGTATCCGAAGAACTGTAGGTAAGCGAGCCCCATCATCATCCCCATCACTGGAGGGAAGTGCAGCACAGCGTGGAAAGCAACTGCGGTCGCGATAGTCATGATAAATAAGAACACGATTCGTCTTGCGCCACGCTTGAGTTCAACGTGTTGATGTACCGTGTCGGGCTGGGTGGTGGGTACAAAGTAAGACATGATTACCGCAGGGACTACATAGTTCATTACGGAAGGGATAAATAACGGGAGGAATTCGCTGAAGCTAACATAGCCAGCCTGCCACACCATTAGGGTTGTGATGTCACCAAATGGACTGAATGCGCCGCCAGCGTTGGCGGCAATAACGATATTTACACAAGCAAGGTTAACGAACTTAGGATTCGAACCCGCTACTTTAAGCACCACGGCGCACATCAGCAGAGCGGTGGTGAGGTTGTCGGCAATCGGAGAAATAAAAAACGCTAGAATGCCGGTCAACCAAAACAGCGAACGAAAATTAAAGCCTTTACCGACCATCCAGGCTTGCAGCGCATCAAACAGTCTTCGTTCTTCCATCGCGCTGATGTAGGTCATGGCGACGAGTAGGAAGAGTAGCAGCTCGGCATATTCCAATAAGTTGTGTTCGAGTGCTTGTTTCGCGACCTCAGTCAGATTGTGTTCTTGGTATGTGAAACCGATGATGATCCAAATCAGACCAGCAGCTAGCAGAACGGGTTTAGATTTTCGGAGTTTTAGATACTCTTCCATCATCACCACGATGTAGGCGACAACGAAAATGGTCAGTGATAAGTAGCCAGCAAATGAGCTAGTGAGCTTGAGTGGTTCTCCCAACTGAGAAGTGGCGGCACTTGCTACCGTAGAAAAAAACAGCAAAGAGAGGATAACAGAAAGCTGGATACCTAGCATGGATTACGCTCCAAAGTTAATAAGTTATTAACACGCGTAAAAGCGTAGACTTAAATAACCACATGGAGTGTGATAGAT
>NZ_MCYD01000857.1:0-925 GCF_002876325.1 Vibrio sp. 10N.261.52.A1 | reverse complement strand
CACGCTAATCGCAGAGGTCGCGGTAAACAGCGCATCCGTAAAACTAAGCCCCGTGACAGAGAAAACAGGCAACGTCAGCAAGATGGCCGAGGGAATGAGAACACCTAAGAAACTGGTCAGGATTATCTTAGGTTCAGAGCCCTTACGAGGCTTTTCATCTCTCTTAAGGGTATAAAAAGTACCTTTTCGTTGAAACGAATTCATACTGTTACCTTATTGCAGTTACCATTACCAATTACGTAATTTTCTAGATAAGGTCTCTTTAGGCCCGGCGATGATCACCACATCCCCAATTTCTAAACTCACTTCCAGTTCAGGCGCTTTAGTCAGATTCGGTCCGCGTTTAAAACCAAGAACTTCAACACCCACCTCTTTGCAAAGCTTCAAATCACGAAGTTGTTTACCTAATAGCTTGGCACCGATAACAATTTCGGTCATCGCTAAGCCACTACCGAGGTCGATAAATTCAAGAACGCGTCTATCCAGCATCTTCCTTGCGACACGAATACCCATGTCTCGCTCCGGCATGATGATATGGTCAGCGCCAATTTTAGAGAGGATCTTACCGTGGAATTTATCGTTCGCCTTAACCCAAACGGTTTTAGCTCCCGACTCTTTTACGACCAGAGTAGTCAGAATGCTCGAGTTCACATCAGAACCAATCGAAACCATTACCATATCGTACTCGTCGAGCCTCAGCTCTTTAACCGTCTCTTCACTCGTACAGTTAGCAACAATCGCTTGTGAAACAAAGGCCGCGGCTTCTTTCACTCGCTCCTCATCAATATCGACGGCTAACACCTGTGAGCCTGAACTTTGAAGTTCTTGGCAAACAGATAAACCAAAACGCCCTAAACCGATAACTGCATATTGTTTGTCACTCATTTGAAATCCTGTTTAGAAATTTTAATTACACGGGATAGCC
>NZ_MCYD01000856.1:0-11130 GCF_002876325.1 Vibrio sp. 10N.261.52.A1 | reverse complement strand
CTTCCCACTAGAGATGGGCGCTGGTCGCATGATCCCTGGTTTTGAAGACGGTATCGTTGGTAAAACAGCAGGTATGGAATTCGAAATCGACGTAAACTTCCCAGAAGATTACCACGCTGAAAACCTAAAAGGTAAAGCTGCTAAGTTTGCAATCAAAGTAAACAAAGTTGAAGCTCGTGAACTTCCAGAACTAAACGAAGAATTCGTTGCTAAGTTCGGCGCAACTGACGGCGTTGAAGGTCTTAAAGCTGAAGTTCGTAAGAACATGGAGCGTGAGCTTAAGCAAGCTGTTAAGAACCGCATCAAAGAGCAAGCTATCGACGGTCTAGTTAACGAAAACAACATCGACGTACCTTCTGCTCTAATCGATCAAGAGATCGGTGTTCTACGTCAACAAGCTGCTCAACGTTTCGGTGGCAACACTGAAGCTGCTGACCAACTTCCACGTGAGCTGTTCGAAGAGCAAGCTAAACGTCGCGTAGTTGTAGGTCTTCTACTTGGTGAAGTAATCAAGACTGAAGAACTAAAAGCTGATGACGAGAAAGTTAAAGCTATCATCGAAGAGATGGCTACAGCATACGAAGATCCATCTGAAGTTATTGCTTACTACGAGCAAAACGAGCAAATGATGAACAACATGCGCAACGTTGCTCTAGAAGAGCAAGCTATTGATGCAATCATCGCTAAAGCTCAAGTTTCTGATAAAGAAGTTAGCTTCAACGAGCTAATGAATCAGCAACCTGCTTAATATAGTAATATCTGACGTAGAAGGTTGACGTACGGTCGACAATTCTGCTAACAATGGTCCGTATGATTTTATCATTCGGGCCATTTATTTTAGGGACATAAGAATATGAGCTACCAAGAAAAAAATACAATGCCATCGATTATGGACGCACTAGTTCCTATGGTGGTTGAACAGACTTCCCGTGGTGAACGTTCTTACGATATTTATTCTCGTCTATTAAAAGAACGAATCATTTTCTTAACAGGTCAAGTGGAAGACCACATGGCAAATCTTGTCGTGGCTCAACTGCTTTTCTTGGAATCTGAAAACCCAGACAAAGATATCTACCTTTACATCAACTCACCTGGCGGTAGCGTAACAGCAGGTATGTCAATCTACGACACAATGCAGTTCATCAAGCCGAACGTGAGCACAGTATGTATGGGTCAAGCTTGTTCTATGGGCGCATTCTTACTAGCGGGTGGTACTCCAGGTAAGCGTCACGTGCTTCCAAACTCACGCGTAATGATTCACCAGCCACTTGGCGGTTTCCAAGGCCAAGCGTCTGATATCCAGATTCACGCGCAAGAGATCCTAACGATCAAACAAAAGCTAAACAAACTATTGGCAGAGCACACTGGTCAGCCTCTAGAAGTTGTTGAGCGTGATACAGATCGTGACAATTTCATGTCTGCTGATCAAGCAGTAGAATACGGTTTAGTGGATTCAGTTCTTAATCACCGCGGTCAATAATTGCAGGGCAATTGTTTGGCGCAAAGTGATGCAAATTGATATACACTCAAACCATAGAGAGTAAAGGCTAAGAGGTTAGCGAATGACAGATAAAAGCAAAGAGGGTGGTAGCGGTAAACTGCTTTACTGCTCTTTCTGTGGCAAAAGCCAGCACGAAGTTCGCAAGTTAATCGCAGGTCCTTCTGTTTACATTTGTGATGAATGTGTCGATCTTTGTAACGACATTATTCGTGAAGAAATCAAAGATGTTCTTCCTAAGAAAGAATCTGAATCGCTGCCAACGCCGCGTGAGATTCGTGAGCACCTTGATGACTATGTAATCGGTCAAGAATACGCGAAAAAAGTGCTAGCAGTTGCAGTATATAACCACTACAAGCGTTTACGTAATGGTGATACGACAGCTGAAGGCGTAGAACTAGGTAAGAGTAACATCCTTCTTATCGGTCCTACTGGTAGTGGTAAGACGCTACTGGCTGAAACACTGGCTCGTTTCCTAGACGTTCCATTCACAATGGCAGATGCAACCACACTAACCGAAGCGGGTTACGTGGGCGAAGATGTTGAAAACATCATCCAGAAATTGCTTCAGAAATGTGATTACGACGTAGCGAAAGCGGAACGCGGCATTGTTTACATCGATGAAATCGATAAGATTTCTCGTAAAGCTGAAAACCCATCAATCACGCGTGATGTGTCTGGTGAAGGTGTACAGCAAGCTCTACTAAAACTTGTTGAAGGTACAGTTGCTTCTGTTCCACCGCAAGGTGGTCGTAAGCATCCACAGCAAGAGTTCTTGCAAGTGGACACGTCTAAGATCCTATTTATCTGTGGTGGTGCATTTGCTGGCCTAGATAAAGTGATTGAACAGCGTGTAGAAACAGGTTCTGGTATCGGCTTTGGCGCTGAAGTGCGTTCAAAAGACGAAACCAAAACTATTGGTGAACTGTTCACCCAAGTAGAACCTGAAGATCTAGTGAAGTACGGTCTAATTCCAGAATTCATTGGTCGTCTACCTGTTACGACAACACTGACAGAGCTTGATGAAGAAGCGCTAATCCAAATCCTTTGTGAGCCAAAGAATGCACTTACTAAACAGTACGCAGCATTATTTGAGCTAGAGGATACAGAGCTTGAGTTCCGCGAAGACGCGTTACGTGCGATTGCTAAGAAAGCGATGAGCCGTAAAACGGGTGCTCGTGGTCTACGCTCTATTTTGGAAGGTGTTCTGCTAGAAACGATGTACGAACTGCCATCTTCAACTGATGTAAGCAAGGTTGTGATTGATGAGTCGGTAATCAATGGTGAGTCAGAGCCACTATTGATTTACAGCAACTCAGATAACCAAGCAGCTGTTGCAGAGTAGGTCTTTTTTAGACAAGTCACTCAAATTGAAAAAGGAGGTAAGCAATTACCTCCTTTTTTTTATTCTTCCATTGAATCCAGTCGTTTAAGCCCCATATACTGCTTTATAAGTTAAAGCGGAAGAGAGAAATATATGAACTTGGAACGTTCCGAGCGTATCGAAATCCCCGTGCTACCTCTACGTGATGTAGTGGTTTACCCACACATGGTTATTCCATTGTTTGTTGGTCGTGAAAAATCGATTACTTGCCTAGAGTCGGCAATGGAAGCTAACAAACAAGTACTACTTGTTGCGCAGAAAGAAGCGGACACTGATGAGCCTTCAATTGACGACCTATTTAAAGTAGGTACCGTCGCTACCATTCTTCAGTTACTTAAGCTCCCTGATGGTACAGTTAAAGTACTTGTTGAAGGTCAGCAACGTGCAAAAATTCACCAATTTAAAGAGAGTGAGTTTTTCCTAGCGGATGCCGAATACGTTGTTACCTCAGAACTTGACGAAAAAGAACAAGAAGTGGTTGTTCGCAGTGCGATCAATCAATTCGAAGGCTTTATTAAGCTAAACAAAAAGATTCCACCAGAGGTTCTAACCTCTCTGAATGGGATTGATGAAGCTGCTCGTCTTGCAGATACCATCGCAGCACACATGCCACTTAAACTGGTAGACAAACAGCACGTACTAGAAATTCTAGATGTGACTGAGCGTCTAGAGTTCCTGATGGGCCAAATGGAATCAGAAATTGATATCCTGCAGGTTGAAAAACGCATCCGTGGCCGTGTTAAGAAGCAGATGGAAAAATCTCAGCGTGAGTACTACCTGAATGAGCAAATGAAAGCGATTCAGAAAGAACTTGGCGAGATGGACGACGCTCCAGACGAATTCGAGACTCTGAAGAAGAAGATTGAAGAGTCAAAAATGCCTCAAGAAGCTCGTGAAAAAACCGAGCAAGAACTGCAAAAACTGAAAATGATGTCGCCTATGTCTGCTGAAGCAACAGTAGTACGCAGCTACATCGATTGGATGGTTGGCGTTCCTTGGGCTAAGCGCTCAAAAGTTAAGAAGAATCTAGCGAAAGCGGAAGAGATCTTAAACGAAGACCACTACGGTCTAGAGCGTGTTAAAGAACGTATTCTTGAGTACTTGGCGGTGCAGAACCGTATCAATAAGCTGAAAGGTCCAATCCTTTGTCTTGTTGGTCCTCCAGGTGTAGGTAAAACCTCGCTAGGTCGCTCTATCGCGGCTGCTACAGGTCGTAAGTACACGCGTATGGCGCTAGGCGGCGTGCGTGATGAAGCAGAGATTCGTGGTCACCGTCGTACGTACATTGGCTCTCTTCCGGGTAAGCTAATCCAGAAGATGTCTAAAGTTGGTGTTAAGAACCCACTGTTCCTATTGGATGAGATCGACAAGATGTCTTCTGATATGCGTGGCGACCCATCTTCAGCACTGCTAGAAGTACTCGATCCAGAGCAAAACAACGCGTTTAACGATCACTACCTAGAAGTAGATTACGATCTGTCAGACGTTATGTTCGTTGCGACTTCTAACTCGATGGATATTCCTGGCCCGCTACTGGACCGTATGGAAGTGATTCGTCTATCTGGTTACACAGAAGATGAAAAGCTGAATATTGCTAAGAGCCACTTGTTGGACAAGCAAGTTAAGCGCAATGGTCTTAAGCCTCACGAAATTGAGATTGAAGACTCTGCAATCATCGGCATTATTCGTTACTACACGCGTGAAGCGGGTGTACGTAGCCTAGAGCGTGAAATCTCTAAGATCTGCCGTAAAGCAGTGAAGAACATCCTGCTAGACAGCGACCTTAAGTCTGTAACGGTTAACATGGATAACCTGAAAGAGTACTTAGGCGTTCAGCGTCACGACTTCGGTAAAGCGGATGAGAGCAACCGTATTGGTCAGGTAACAGGCCTAGCGTGGACTCAAGTTGGTGGCGATCTGCTAACTATCGAAACCGAAGCAATGCCGGGTAAAGGTAAGCTAACGCAAACCGGTTCTCTTGGCGATGTGATGAAAGAGTCGATTCAAGCTGCGATGACCGTGGTTCGTTCTCGTGCTGAAAAACTGGGTATCAACTCAGATTTCTACGAGAAACGCGATATTCACGTTCACGTACCAGAAGGTGCAACACCGAAAGATGGCCCAAGTGCGGGTATCGCGATGTGTACTGCACTTGTCTCTAGCTTAACGGGTAACCCTGTGAAAGCTGAGGTCGGTATGACAGGTGAAATTACCCTGCGTGGTGAAGTTCTACCTATCGGTGGCTTGAAAGAGAAACTGCTTGCAGCACACCGCGGCGGCATCAAAACAGTACTGATTCCGAAAGACAACGAGCGTGATTTGGAAGAGATTCCAGACAACGTAATCGCTGACTTGAAGGTGATCCCAGTTCAGTGGATTGACGAAGTACTGAAAGTCGCGCTAGAACGAGATCCGTCAGGGGTCGAGTTTGACGTGAAAAAATAGTGATGCATAGCAAAAATAAGTAAAGAATTACGCTGATAGGCCCGAAAAGGCTTGTCAGCGTTTTTTTTGGACGCTAAGTTATTGATCAAAGCGGCAGCCCTTTTGCAATAAGGGTTGCGGCTAAATTAAAACCAAAATGGAACGTACAGTCATCGAGAAGTAGTCACAGATGACACATAGGGGAAAAACAGTGAATAAAACACAACTAGTAGAATCAATCGCAGAAAACGCAGACATCTCTAAAGCTTCAGCTGGTCGCGCTCTAGACGCTTTCATCGAAGCAGTTGGCACAACGCTACAATCAGGTGACCAAGTTGCACTTGTTGGCTTTGGTACTTTCAGTGTTCGTACTCGTGCTGCTCGTACAGGTCGTAACCCAAAAACTGGTGAAGAGATCCAAATCGCAGAAGCTAAAGTACCTGGCTTCAAAGCGGGTAAAGCACTTAAAGACGCATGTAACTAATTTCTACTGCTGAAACCTCGATTTTAAAGAGGGGAAGGCAGTAAAATGCGTTTACTGTTTGAAAAATGATGTTTCATTCTTAAACAGTATATGTGCGAAGCACATTGAACTAATTTAAATTATGCGCATCCTACTGATGCGCATTTCTTTTTCTGATAATATCGCGTGAATAGATTTTTATTTTGAAGCCAATGCTTCATATCCGGAGAGCACTTAAATTATGATGGATCGATTACGCGAAGGCGTGAATAGCATCGCGGTAAAAATTATCCTTGGGTTGATTATCCTGTCATTCGTATTCGCAGGTGTAGGCAGCTACATCACCGGTGGCGGTAACAACGCAGCAGCTAAAGTTGGCAATACAGAAATCGGTCGTGGTGAGTTCGAACAAGCTTACCAAAACGAACGTAATCGCATGCAATCTCAACTTGGCGATTACTTCGCTCAAATGCTTGCAGACCCTACGTACGTAGAGTCTTTCCGTAAATCAGTACTTGATCGCATGATCAACGACGTTCTACTTGAGCAGCAAGCAGAGTCTCTAGGCCTACGAATCAGCGATTCTCAAATCCGTACAATGATTCTAGAAATGCCTCAGTTCCAAACTGCGGGTCAATTCGACCAAGAAGTTTACCAAGCCGCACTACGCCGTGCAGGTTTCAGCGCAGAAAGCTTCGCTGAATACATGCGTCGTGACCTAATGCGCAACCAGCTTGTGACAGCACTTCAAGGCAGTGAATTTGTTCTTCAAGGCGAAATCGACACACAAAGCAAGCTAATCGCTCAAACTCGTGACATTCGCACAGTGACTCTTTCTGTTGCTGACCTTGCGAAAGACGTTGAGCTAACTGATGAGCAGATCGAACAGTACTACACTGAAAACCCTCTAGCGTACACTCGTCCAGAGCAAGCTAAAGTGTCTTACATTGAACTTTCTGCTGAAACACTTAAGTCACAGCTAGAAGTGAGCGACGAAGAAGCACAAAAATACTACCAAGAACACTTAGACAAGTACTCAACGGCAGAGCAACGTAAAGTGAGCCACATTCTTGTTGAAGGCAACGACGAAGCAAAAGCTCAGTCAATCCTAGACGAGCTAAATGCAGGCGCTGATTTTGCTACGTTAGCAGAAGAGAAATCTGACGACTTCGGCAGTGCAGATGTTGGCGGTGACTTAGGTTGGATCGAACGTGATGTGATGGACCCAGCTTTCGAAGACGCAGCTTTCGCTCTTCAGAATGTTGGTGATACAACTGGCCTAGTTAAGTCTGACTTCGGTTACCACATCATCAAGCTAGACGAACTAAAAGCGCCTGAATCTCAGCCATACGCAGAAGTAGCAGCGGAGATTAAACAAGAACTTCTAGACCAACACGCAGTAGACCAGTTCTACGAAATGCAAACTGAGCTAGAAAAAGTAGCGTTTGAATTCCCTGACTCACTAGATGATTCTGCAGAAGCTATCAACGCTAAGATCACAACAACAGATTTCATCTCTCAAGTAGATGCACCTGAAGTGTTGAAGACGCCTGCAGTAATGCAAGCTATCTTGAGCCCTGAAGTGAAAGAAGATGGCTTAAACTCTGAAGTTATCGAAGTCGCTCCTGAGCACGTAATCGTCGTACGTGTTGAAGAGACTCGTGATGAGACAGTTCTTCCTCTTGAAGAAGTGAAAGATCAAGTTGTGGCTGCGCTATCTGCTGTTAAAGCGGAAGAGCAAGCTGTTGAGCTAGGTGTTTCTCTAGTTAACGACCTTAAAGCTGGTAACGAATCAGCACTAGCGGAAAACAACCTTGAGTTCACAGAACTTGAGACGATTGACCGTAACTCTCCACTAGCTGCGTCTGTGTTCGCTCTAGCGAAGCCGGAAGAAGGCAAAGTTGTATTCGGCCAATCTAAAGACCAAAACGGCAACATCGTTGTTGTAGAGCTGTCTAAAGTAACGGCTGAAATTAACCCTGCATACAGCACTCAAATTGGTGCTCAGTTAGAGCGTGTTGGTAACCAGCAGGATCTAACTAACGTATTAAACGTACTACGTAAAAACGCAGACGTTGAATACTACGTTGTAGGCCAAGGTCAATAATCATCAATTGTCTGGCTAGTTGAATTCCAAAAACAGATTTGTGAGCCAACAAGCAAGCTGATGAAAATAAGATGTATAACAAAGCGGGTCACTTAGGTGGCCCGCTTTATTTTTATCTGGCGATTATGTTATCTCTTGCTGCAAACGCATAAATTACCTTTTTTCACAAAGGAATGGATTATGCGCACTTTATATTCAACACTACTTCTTTCATTTTTGATTTTCTTAAGCCCTACAGCATTTGCAGACAGCCCAACCAAGGCTGAGCTTTATGATGGGATTGAGATTACGGTAAACATTAATACCGCGACCGCAGAGGAACTATCAGCGTTACTGGTCGGCGTGGGCGATAAGAAAGCTAAAGATATTGTCGACTACAGAACTGAGCACGGCGCGTTTGCTAGTGCTGACGACTTGGTGAGTGTGAAAGGGATTGGTGAGGCTACGGTTGAAAAGAATCGCGAAAGGATACTGCTTTAGTTCGCTTTTCTACTCATGAAAAATGAAACAATAGCCATGGACCCGCCTGCCAGTGCACCTGCTAGGTGGGCTTCAATAGCCACTCTCGCGTTAATCAGTTCACCAGTTGTGCTAGAAGGACCTATAAGCTGCTCCCAAGCTATTTTAGCGACTAATCCTAATACCAACAGCCAACTCGATTTCCTACCGCTTAACGCCTCTCTGAGCGCGAATAACCCAAACAATCCATGCAGTGTTCCCGACAAGCCTACATAAATCTGAATGCTTGAAAGTAACAGAGCCAATCCTGTGACTAAACTGATCAGAACTAACGCAGAAATAAGTTGTTTTCGTGTCGGTTGAAATAGGTAGCTGATGATCCACAGGCCTGCTAGATTCATTAGCAGGTGTGAGTAGTTGGTATGTGAAAAGTTTCCTGTTAGGATCCGCCACCATTGTCCATCGACAATCGCACTTTTATCCCAAACGACCCAAGCTTGCACTGGCTCTAGTTGGAATATGACGCATAAAAGTGAAGTGAAAATTAAAACAGGGTACACATTACATCCATGTCTCGTTATTGCCCCCAATGCAGCAAGGCTTTGAAAGCTTGTATTTGTCAGTGGGTTACACCACTAGAATCGAACGTTGAGCTTATCATTCTTCAGCACCCATCAGAAGAGCATCGTCCGATGGGAACCGCGCGTATCCTCTCGTTATCTTTAAAAAACAGTGTGACGATTGTCGGCGAAGATTTTTCAGACAATGAACGACTGAATGCATTGCTGGCTGATGAGCAATATCAGCACGTGATTTTGTATCCGAGTGAACATTCTGTGTCTGTCGAGTCTGTAACACGCCCGAATAAAAAGCTGCGTGTGATTCTGTTGGATGGAACTTGGAAGAAGGCATTCAAGATGTGGCAAGTGTCGAGTAACTTGCATGCGCTAAGCACGGTCCATCTACCAAAAGATCTCAAAGGCAATTACCGAATCCGTAAAGCGCCAAGCGAAAATAGCTTGTCGACGGTAGAAGCTGGGTACCATTTGCTGAACTTGTTAGAAGGTGACCGAGATTTCAGTCCACTGCTAACGGCATTTGACCAAATGATTCAGTTTCAAATCAATCAAATGCCGCCGGGCGTATTTGAGAAAAACTACTTAGTGTAATCTCACCAATACTTGTCTAAGTTCGCTGAGTCTAAGTACCGCGAGTAAGCCTAGAACTCGGTATGTGCAGAAAACAGCTGTTGGTGCATCTTCTGAGCAAGGTCGTCGGTCATTGATGAGATGTAATCGGCGATCACGCGCATCTTTCTGGATGCATCTTGATGTTGTAGCCATTGCTTCTTGATGGGCAGTGGTAACAGGCGTTCAGGATCGGCGCTGAAGGCTTCAAACATATCCATGATGATCTGCTGACCTTTGTACTCAATAACTTGAACTTGTGGTACTTGAATAACGAATTCGCTGACGAAGTGTTTCAGCTTGTCGAGGGTAGCATCCATGCTTGGCTCCAATACGGCATTGTAGGCAAGCAGTGAGTTCTCAAAACTTTCATCAACAGGCTTAATCGAGATACTCGTCAGCAGCGCGTTAACAATCCCACCAATGGCATCTTTTCTGCGGTACTGCTCGCCAGAAAACAACATCTCTGTGATGGAATCTAGGTGTTCACAGATCCACGGGTCCGCCATCTCTTTTAACTGCGGATAAGCCGATTCAACCCACTGCGCTTTAGTCACTGAACCAAGCACAATCGCATCTTCCAGATCATGCACGCCATAAGCGATGTCATCGGCAAGCTCCATGATGGAACAGTCGAGTGACTTATACTTAGTCTTGTTATGCTCTAGTGGCTCTGTGTGCGACTTTCTTTTCTGTTTGAGAAGCTGTTGATCGTTAACAGAAAGCGGTTCAAGTACCCAGTTGAATAACTCTTCGTCATGATCGTAGATACCTTTCGCTGGCATCCAGTCTTTGGCACGAAGTTGTCGCTGGTGCTTAACGGGTTCTGGTTGTTCTTTTGCCTTCACTTCACTGAGTAGTGAAGGGTACTTGATTAGTCCTAACAGGGTACGTCGAGACAGGTTCATCCCGTGGTGCTCTGTGTAAGGTTCTAGCTGGGTGACAATGCGAAAGGTTTGCGCATTGCCTTCAAAGCCGCCGTGTTCGCGCATCATATAGTTGAGTGCAACTTCACCGCCATGCCCGTATGGCGGGTGGCCGATATCGTGAGCCAAACATAAAGAATCAATTAGGCTATCTGAAGGCAGAAGGTCTCGAAACTCAGGTTGCTTTTTCTTCAGTTGAGCAACGATACCTGTGCCAAGCTGCGCTGCTTCTAGCGAATGAGTTAGGCGCGTGCGGTGAAAGTCATTAACCGTGGTGCCGTGCACTTGAGTTTTAGCTTGTAGGCGACGGAAAGCGGCAGAGTGAAGTACGCGTGCTCGGTCTCGTTGATAAGGGCTGCGGTGATCATCACGTCTTATTTTGTGTTCATCGTCATTTCGATGTTGCCACTCTTGTTCGAGTACAAAAGAGGATTCGAGTTGAGAATTCAAAATATCACCTATCAAATTGATTTTATTTAATTACAAGCAACTTATACCCGGCTAGCTTATCTCGTCTAGTGATAATTCAAAGCTCGGGGCAAAGGTGGTGAGAAAGTAGTCCATTTCCGGGCTTTTTCGCTGTTCGAGAGTTTCTTCTAGCCGACGTTTGGCTTGTTCATACTCATGGTTGCCAGCGCTGAGCTCTTCTAAACATTTTAGATACGCACAGATAGTATCGGCT
>NZ_MCYD01000855.1:0-8024 GCF_002876325.1 Vibrio sp. 10N.261.52.A1 | reverse complement strand
TATCTACATAAATAATTGTATTTATTGGTTTTGTTTTGAGTGTGGCGAGGTGGCTGTTATACCAGAGTGTGCTCTGTGACGATTTGTTATATCAAAGTGATGACGAGAGGAAATTTAGAGTAATGATTCTTATACGATGGAACTTTACTTGGGTTGTTAATTTTTTGTTTAGATTTGTTTGATTAAAAATGGATTCGCATGCAACGATAAGTTTGGGAATGGTTGGATTGAAAAAGCCACTCAAAGATGAATATTGAGTGGCTTTGTTGATGGGTACGCTTAAGACAATAGTTCTGGAAGGAACAGCGATATCGCTGGCACAAAGGTAATGATCATCAAAGCGACGAGCATGGCACCAATCCAGCCTAAAATCGCCCGAGACAAGGATTCAATCGGCACGTTACCTACTTGGCTGGCCATAAATAAGTTGGCGCCGAGTGGGGGAGTGACAAACCCGATGGCTAAGTTTACGATCATCACGATACCAAAGTGGATTGGATCCATTCCTAATGCGGTCACGATAGGCAGCAGGATTGGAGTTAAGATAACAATCGCCGCTAATGTCTCCATGAATGTACCAACGATCAGGAGCAATGCGGTGATACATAGCAAGATGAGCAGCTTGTTTTCCGTGATAGAGAGAATGAATTGTGCGATTTCGGTTGGTAGACGCTCAAGCGTTAGGATTCGACCAAAGGTAACTGAAGCGCCCACAATCACAAGTACTGCACCTACCAATAACGAAGATTCTAAAATGATCTTCACGACCTTTTTGTAATCCAACTCTTTGTAAACAAACATGCCGAAAAACAAGCCGTATAACACACCAATCGCCGCAGATTCAGTTGGCGTGAATATACCAGAGTAGATGCCGCCAAGAATAATTACGGGTAATAGCATTGCCCAAATCGCTTCTTTAAGCGCTGCCAGTCTCTCAGGCCATGTTGCTTTCTTATCGTTACCTTTGTAGCCACGGATTTTAGATACGATCAAACAGTAACCGATAAGGACGAGTCCGACGACAACCCCAGGGAGAATACCAGCCATGAACATTTTCGTTACGGACACTTCTGCAGTAATGGCATACACGATCATTACAACAGACGGTGGAATAATTACACCGATACCGCCGGAAGAGGCAATCAATGCACCAGCAAAGCTTCGGTCGTAGCCTTTTTTCACCATAGACGGAATCATGGTTAAGCCAATAGCTGCAACGGTTGCTGAGCCTGTACCAGAGATGGAAGCAAAGAACATACACGCAACGATCGCCACAATCCCCAAGCCACCAGTGAAGTGACCAAAGAAGACTTCAGCAACATGCAAAAGGCGTTTTGATATACCGCCTTGGCTCATTAAGTTACCGGCCAATGTGAAGAGTACTACCGCCAATAGTGGGAAAGAGTCTAGGCCTGTCACCAAGCCCTGAACTAAAAATTCGATATTTAAGAAGGGTAGGCTCAAGATTGCCAGCATGCTGGCACCTGCGAGTGCGATACCTACGGGAACGCCAATAAGAAGCAGTAATCCGAAACTACCAAATAACAAAGCAGAGGTCATAAGCTTAGCTCCAACAAGCGGTTAGAAGTGCGGTGTTTTGCTTTCAAGTGACGGTAACGGTGTTGCGTTAGTCGAACCGACTTTGGTGAGTAAGCAATAATTGAAATGCGCTTATTGATGCTCACGACAAGGCGAATGGCACTGAGCACGGCACAAACAAGTACAGAGGTATATAAGCATGCAATCGGGATTTCCATTGCTGGAGCGATTTGGCCCAGTTTTAAGCTTCGACCAATCACTTTGAAACCAAACCAGGCAACGGTGCAGCTGAAGGCAAGGTAGATAAGGTCTGAAAGAATCAAACTGTAGTGGGTTAGATTACCCGGTAGTTTGTCGATGAATAGGCGAATGCGAATATGTCGATCATCACGAATACAGTAGCTGATGCTTAAGTACATCGCCCAAACGAAAAGGTAGCGGGCAAGTTCTTCTGCCCAAGCAATTGAAGCGTCAAATAGGCGCAAAGCTATCTGTAAACAGAGTAGCGCGGTCATCAACGAGATAGAAAGTACGATCAGTGTTGGTTCGAAGTATCGGTCGAACAGGCGAAACCATTTCATACGTAACTCCAAAGAGTGTTGAAAAGGGCATTGAATGCCAATGAATGAACTGCATCTCAGGCTTTAAAGCGGTTTGTCTGTAAAGCAATAAAGCTGCTTTAAACGAAGCCTCAAAGCCTGAGTCAATAACGGGCACCCATGAAGGGCTAGCAATCGTGATCAGTGAATTAGAGTTGCTCTATTTCTGTAATCACACTGTCGAATAGCGCTTCGCCAGTTTTGCTACGAAGCTCTTGGTAAACCGCTGCATTCATCTTTTCTTTCATTTGAGCACGAACGTCGGTTGGCACTACGTTTACTGTCATGCCTTTCGCTTCAAGCTCTTTGATGACTTCTTGGTTCTGTTTCGCTGCTAGATCACGCTGTACCGCGATGGTTTCTTGGCTTACTTCGTTGATAAGCGCCTGTTGATCACTTGGTAGAGAGTCCCAGAACTCTTTATTCATGAATAGCACGTAGTTAGTGTAAATATGGTTGGTTAGCGATAGGTACTCTTGTGCTTCATAAAAACGCTCAGCGTAAATAGAGTACACCGCGCTTTCTTGTGAATTGATTAAGCCTTGTTGTAATGAAGTGAAGATCTCGCCCCAAGAAAGCGGTGTCGGTGCTGTACCCACCGATTTCCAAGCACTGATTTGCGTAGGGTTAGACGCTGAACGAATCTTTAAGCTGTTCAAGTCTTCAATGCTGTTAATCGGTTGCTTGTTATTGGTGATGCTGCGGAAGCCAACTTCCATAAAGCCTAAGCCATGAAAGCCTTTTGATTCCATTGAATTGAGAAGTGGTTTGCCGATCTTGTCGCTGTCCAACGCTTTGTGTGCTTGCGCTTCGTCTTCAAATAGGTAGAAAACATCAAGTACGTTGAACTCAGGTACGTAAGGTGAAAGCAGTACCGATGCACCAAACGTCATCTGTAAGTTACCTTGCTGAACAAGCTCTGTGGTTTCTCTTACATCGCCCAGTTGACGGGCAGGGTAGATTTCAACTTCAAGTTCTCCGTTAGAGCGAGATTCCAACTCTTTTTCGAAGTGAAGCATTGCTTTATGGACTGGTGATGTTTCTTGGCTGTCGTGAGCAAGGCGGATCACATTGCTTGCAAAGGTATTCATGCTAGACAGCGTTAAGCCGAGGGCGGTAATCGAGGTAAAGATTGCGCGTTTCATCGTTCTTCCTTGTTCATCACATGGCTTTTATGTGCATTCATTTGAGCCATGTTGTTCAGTGGGTTATTTATCCGCACTTCATATCCTAATTTTTGCATACGAATCCAAAATATAAACACGGAGCTAACAAGTCAATAACAAATGGGGCGATTTGATAGTGCAGTTAATATGAATAGGCGAATTTTTAGACGAGATCACAGAAAAAAGCCCTAACTAGAGATTAGGGCTTTTAGTCTAAATTTATCGGTGTTGAGTAGGTTGGTTTGCAGTGAGCTTGTTAAAGGGGAGAAAGCTGGCTAAGAGCCTTTGGCTGTACTCCCTCGCTCAATAATGGTGCCAGATTCAAGCAGGTATTCGCCTTTAGCGTCCACGTTATCGTTGATGCGCTGCATTAAGTCTTCAACAGCTCTTTGCACGATTTTATCGGTAGGCTGAGCAATCGTGGTGAGGTCATAGCTTGGCCAAGAGGCCATTGGGATATCATCCACTCCCATCACTGCAAAGTCTTGAGGAATATGACATCCGAGCTTTCTAAGACCGTCCATAACACCCATAGCTAGGATATCATTGGCACAGAACACAGCATCTGGCTTGGATGTATGCTCCATTAACTCTTTAGCGGCTTCTAATCCCGCTTCAAAACTGTATTTTGCATTGATGAAGATAGGTGAAGCGGCTTCACGAGTTTTTGCGGTTTCAGAGAAGCCAAGCCAACGTTTGTCACTGGTCATTGAGCCTGCATCACCACTGACATAAGCCAGTTGTTTGTAGCCCTTATTCAGCAAATAATCCGCCGCTTGCGTGCCAGCTCGTTGGTTATCTAGGCCAGCGCTGTTCGCATTAATGCTTTCCGTATAACGGTTGATAAGGCTTAAGTGAACGCCAAACTTTTCACATTGTGCGAATGCTCGGGAAGTAAGACGGCTGGTGGCAATGATTAAACCATCAACCTGATATTCAATCGCGCGTGAAATGGCAAGATCCAAGTCGTCTTTATCGATAGGGCAAAGGACAACTTGGCCGCCGCGCTTTTGAATTTCCATCGCGAGAGCACGAGATTGCAAGTCGTACATTGGGTTTGATTCGCTATCAAGTGCGATAGCCACTAACCCTGAACGATTGGAAATAAGGCTACGAGCGATCGCATTTGGCGTATAGCCAAGCTTGGTCGCGGCATCCATAACCATTTTACGTTTCTTCTCACTAATGCTCGCTGTCGGACTGAATGCCCGAGAAACGGTAGACTGAGAAACGCCAAGCATTTTGGCAACATCAATAGAGGTAACTTTCGCTTTTATGGTGAATCTCCTTATATCGCGATAAATCCAAGCGCCACCTTGATTAGGTCAACAGATCCTAATGAGCAAGGTTTGATAATTACAATACGTGTAACATTTGAAATCACAAAGAAAATTTATGAATTCATGACGGCTTGCTCATTTCGAAAGCCATCAATGATCATTTTGTGTTCAGAACCGACGCAAAAGAAGTTAACCCCGAGCTCTTTCCAGTGACGAGCCGCTTGAGCATTTGCGACAAACATACCAACGGGTTTGTTAACTTGCTGAGCTGCTTTGATTATTTTGATACTCGCTTCTCGCACGCATTCATCATTCACACTTTCAGCACTGTAAGACACCGCCAAATCGACTTGTCCAATAAACAGGGCATCAATGCCTTCCACTTTTGCTATCGATTCTGCGTTTACCACACCTTCTGGGTCTTCAATTTGTGCAATGACAACTGTGTTGTTCTGGCTGTCCTTTAGGTGTTTGGCCATCGGTTTGGTTGCGTATTTTGCTGCGCGGCTTGAGCCTGCATAGCCTCGACCACCTTCACCGTAATGGGACATTTTCACTAACTTTTCTGCTTGCTCTGCACTGCATACGTGTGGGATCTGGATTCCTGTCGCTCCGCAATCTAACGCATTCAAAATGGTCGATGGCTGGCTATCTTGAACTCGAACTACGCAAGGGAGCTGATTAGCGCGCGCAGCCAGAATGCAGCTATCCAGTGTCGTTCTATCAAAAGGGGCGTGTTCCGCATCTAGCACAACGAAAGGGAGTTCTGCCAACGCAAGCACTTCGATGATGTGTGGGTGAGGGGTTTTGACAAAGGTACCAAGTAGTTCGGTGTTGCTTAGTGTGTTCTTGAAGTTATCCATTACTTTCTATTCTCCATTACTTTTCATTTGCTTTTGCAAAGGTATGCAAAACTTAACATGTGTTGTTGTAAAAAAAGAGTAAAAACAATGTGATCAATGCAACATAAATTGACTGTATTTTAATCCGATAGGCATCCTAACTAGCTGGTGTGAAGTGCTTTTGTTATTTAAAACAATGGCTTGACTTTGATTTTCTAAGTTGAGAAATGAATTTGCCAAGTGTTAAAAAAATGTTTATGTTTGTTTTGCATTCGTATCCAAAAGCATACAAAAACAAAAATAAACTCTGTTAAAACTACACATAAGCAAACACTAGGCATACGCCACAAGGAGAACTAAGCATGGCTCGCATTCTAAAACACGGCATCACTGAAGAAGCATCAGCATCAAATAACGCGCAAGTACGTCAAACGGTTGAGAACATTCTTTCTGACATCGAAAAGAAAGGTGACAGTGCAGTACGTGAGCTTTCAGAAAAATTTGATAACTGGTCTCCGGAGCAGTTTCGCTTAACAGATGACCAAATTCAGGCATGTGTGGACGCATTGGACGAATCTACTAAGCACGACATTGAATTTGCACAAACACAGGTTCGTAACTTCGCTCAGATCCAACGTGACTCAATGCATGATGTAGAAGTAGAGACCATGCCGGGTGTTGTACTGGGTCACAAAAACGTGCCAGTAAATAGTGTTGGTTGTTACATCCCAGGTGGTAAGTACCCATTGGTTGCATCAGCGCACATGAGTGTTCTTACTGCGAAAGTGGCTGGCGTGAAGCGTGTGATTGCTTGTGCTCCTCCTTTTAATGGTCAACCAAATGTGGCGATTGTTGCGGCAATGGCGATGGCTGGAGCGGATGAGATTTACTGTTTTGGTGGCGTACAAGCGGTAGGTGCAATGGCATTGGGCACAGAAACGATTGCACCAGTAGATATGATCGTTGGCCCTGGTAACGCATTTGTTGCAGAGGCAAAACGTCAGCTGTTTGGTCGTGTTGGTATCGACTTGTTCGCTGGCCCAACAGAGACGCTTGTGATTGCAGACGAAGAGGGATGTGACCCTGAATTAGCAGCGGCGGACCTACTTGGTCAAGCTGAGCACGGTTACAACTCTCCAGCGGTACTGCTAACCAATAGCGAAACTTTCGCAGAAGAGACAGTAAAAGAGATTGAGCGTCAGCTAACGATTCTTCCTACTGCTGAAGTGGCAGGTAAGGCTTGGGAAAATTACGGTCAAGTTATTGTGTGTGATAGCTACGAAGAGATGGTTGAAGTCGCAGATGACATTGCTTCTGAACACGTACAAGTAATGACAAAAGATCCTAAGTACTTCCTAGACAACATGACTAACTATGGCGCGTTGTTCTTAGGTCGTGAGACAAACGTTTCTTACGGCGATAAATGTATCGGTACTAACCATACTCTGCCAACAAACAAAGCAGCGCGCTACACCGGCGGTCTGTGGGTTGGTAAATTCATTAAAACATGTACTTACCAGCGCGTAACTGAAGCAGCTTCGCTAAAAGTAGGTGAGTACTGTTCACGACTATGTGCACTAGAAGGTTTCGCTGGTCACAAAGAACAAGCAGACATTCGTGTGCGTCGCTACAAAGAAAAATCGGTAGAGGCATAACATGACAAAACTCGCCTTAGTTACAGGCGGCAGTGGCGGCATCGGTGCCGCCATATGTCACAAATTAGCGCAATCTGGCTATCGCGTTGTGTTTACCTACAACAGTAATGAGGTTGCAGCTCAACAGATCTTGGACAGCTTACAAGGTTCAGGTCATGCCATGTATCAACTGAATGTTGAAGACAGCTCTGCGATTGGCGCATTAGCAGACCAAGTTAAAGAGTCGTCGGATTCATTAGACTTGCTAGTGAACTGTGCAGGTATGACAAAGTTTGTCGCGCACAATGATTTAGCGTCTCTGAATGATGAGTTGATAGACAAGATCTTCCGCGTCAATGTTCGAGCTCCATTTGCGATGGTTCGCGCGTTTGAACCTTTACTTCGCAGCGCTAAGGGTTGCGTAGTGAACATCACTTCGATCGCAGCACAAACCGCAATGGGCAGTAACGTGGCGTATTGTGCGAGTAAGTCGGCAGTTGAAAACATGACACGTTCATTAGGCCGCGCTTTATCTCCAGATATCCGAGTACTCGCTGTTGCTCCTGGCTTAGTGGATACCGAATTTGTCAAAGGGTTAGATGATGAATGGCGCAATGCACAAGAGCAGTCGACACCGCTGAAACGATTAGCGAGTGACGAAGAAGTTGCCAACGCCGTTTATGCAGCTGCAGAGCTACTGACATTTTCAACCGGTAATACCATCGCTGTCGATGGCGGAAGACCGCTAGGTTAGGTAAGAAGGAATTTAGAATGACCCTACAAAATACAATAAATAACAATCTCGTTCGTTACATGGAGCTTATCCCAGGCACGAG
This sequence comes from Vibrio sp. 10N.261.52.A1, assembly GCF_002876325.1. Taxonomy (NCBI): domain Bacteria; kingdom Pseudomonadati; phylum Pseudomonadota; class Gammaproteobacteria; order Vibrionales; family Vibrionaceae; genus Vibrio; species Vibrio sp. 10N.261.52.A1. Next base: position 128 of record NZ_MCYD01000855.1, on the reverse strand, counting down.
TGCTTTCATTGATGCACGTACTCCGGGAAGCGACCTAAAAGACAACTTCTGTATCATCGGTGCTGGTGTGGCTGAAAGCAGCCGTCAACATGTTCATATCCGTGAAACGGCAGGCTTTAACATTGGTG
>NZ_MCYD01000854.1:0-9026 GCF_002876325.1 Vibrio sp. 10N.261.52.A1 | reverse complement strand
GACGCCAATTAAGAATCTGTTTACCAATACTGGCCATGGGACGTTGGGCTGGACCATGGCATGTGGTTCAGGAAAGCTATTAGCGAGTGTGGTCAGTGGCTCTGATTGCGATATAAAAGCAGACGACTTGAGTATCCATCGTTACATGTAGTTCATCAAATACTTGGTCATACGAATCAGCCCATGTTTGTTATTAAGCTGGACTGATTTGGTTTGAGTGTTGCGGCTTATCGGGTGGTGGTTTCTAACACATGCGTGAATCGTTCCCAAGATTTTTGGTCAGCTTCATTTTGGTAATTATTGGAGCCGAACACGGTAAACGCATGTGGAGCGCCACTGTAGGTGATCATTTCATGAGGTACTTTTGCTGATTCGAGTTCAGCGGCGAGGTTGCCAAAATCTTGCATTGAGATCATGGCATCTGCCGTTCCGTGGAACACGACAACTGGAGCTTTAGTCTGCGAGTAGTCTTGACCTTTTGGTGTTGATAAACCGCCGTGGAAGGTGACGTAAGCCTTCGAAGGAATCCCCGCACGAGCGGCTTCCAATACAGCGGCTCCGCCGAAACAGTATCCCATCATTACGTTGTTATCTAAGTTACCGCCAAGTCTTTGTGCTTCCATGGCTCCTGCGTTGAGTAGCGCACGCATCTTTTCACGGTCTTTATACAGCTCGCCTGTGTGTTGTTTCTTGTCTTTCACTTCGGTTGGGCGGATGCCTTTACCAAATAGGTCGATAGCGAACACGTTGTAACCGAGTTCGTTGAGCATCTCAGAACGCTTCTTTTCGTAATCAGTTAAGCCATCCCAATCGTGTATTAAAAGTACTAGGGGGGCTTGATCGCTGGCTTCGCTCCAGTAACCTTCATAATCCATGCCATCCACCTGGTAGATGACGTTTTCTCCAGAGTGTGCTGCAAAAGGAAGCAAAACCGAAAACAGACCTAGTGTAGTAAGTGCTCGCATACATTAATCCTTCAGGTGACGAGTGGCAATCCAATGGAAAGTATAGATAACGTTATGATTCTCGCCAGATTGTCAGTTTGGCTTTGATGGGTAAAGCAGGGAGGACAGCTGTCTTAAACGGAAGAAACTTATGCGGAAGATACAATCACAGTAGTCGTCACTGTGATTGTTCGAATAACAGGTTTAAGAGGTTTGAACCATTACCAAGTAGGGGCTGTGCTGTTATCGCTGCTAGAAAGACTTGTTCTGATATCAGGATATTTACGCTGATAGCGAGGCAACATTGATTCATTGCCTAAGATGCCACCTTGATGAATATAGATAATGGTTTTAGTCGGATTATCTGCCTGCCATTGCTCTAAACATTGCCACATCAATGGATCGTAAAGCAGATCGAATTCAATGTCAGTTTGCTCCTGAAGATCTAGCCATGTCTGATAGTCCTGTTGATACAGTTTACCGAAGTGATGCTTTTTCGGGAGAGGCAATATCTGTGGATGTTCGGTTTCGCCAAGCTCATTGAATTGCTGAGTCAGGTAGTCACTTCCACCCACACAAGCGCAAGTGAGCACCGGGATATTGTGTAACTTTAGGTGCTTATGAAGATAAAGTGCAGTGCTGCCAGTCCCTGCGGGTAGGGCCACAACAAAATCGTATTGGTTTTCAAAGCGCGTCCAGCTCAGTATTTCCATTGCCAGTTGCTTTACGCCATATTCGGAAAGCTGAGAGCGACCACCCTCAGGTAACACGATGCACTGTGAGTCTGGTTGTCTCACTTGATTAATATACTGTTGTGGATGAAGTTCTGAGCCAGTTTCCTTAACTGAAATGACTTTAGCGCCTAGGTCAATAGCACCACGGTAATTACCGATTGGGCGTTCTTGTAACCATTGAGGTAGGTGGTCGACGTAAAACTCCAGCGTCCAACCTTTAATCTTTGCCAATGCCGCGAGTGAGAACAGAGAGTTCGCTTGCGCTGAGCCGTAGCTGATTAGGGTGGTGATGTCCGGATGATCGTCTTCTAGCAGCTTCATGAACTTGCGGGCTTTATTACCACAAAAGTGGGAGTGCAGCTGGTCATCACGCTTTAAGAAAAAGGTGTGGTTGTTGTATTGATGCTGAGTTACAGGGCTATTATTTAGTTTCATCGCACTTAGTAAAAATGCTGACTAAAAAACCAGCATTTTAAAATCAAATTGGACTTACGAGTATCTAGCAGGTTATTGGCTCTGTAAACCAACTACATCAAGTTTTCACTCGATATTGATCGCTCTAAAAGGTGATTTGAGCTGTGCATCCACCGCAAGTTCGGTTGAACAGTTTGAAGTCCCAGTGATAGCGTTGACACAGGTCGTCAACAATCAGTAACCCTAAGCCGTGACCGTTAGGGTTGTATTGATCTTGTAAGCCTTCGCCTTGGTCTTCAATCGTAATGCCGTTTTGAGACAAAGTAATTGTCACAGTACCACTATTGGTCGCAGCAATAGCATTCCTTAGTAGGTTACCAATCAGCATGTTCATGATAGCGCTGGTGGCTTGAATGGTCGGCTCAGACTCAACGGTTAATGATATCTCGACCTCTTTGTCAGAGGCCTGTGAAGTGCTTTTTGACACAATAGCTTCTAGTTCTTGTTGGCTAAATAAGCGCAGTGGTGCGTCGTCACTGTTTCTTTCATATCTCACGAGGCCAAGCAAGGCATCGACCATCTCCGACATCTGCACGATGGCGTCATCAATACGCTCAACCTGACGAGATTGAAAATCGGTCGTATCACTACGAAGCAATAGCTTATTAGCACCACGTGCAACCGTTAATGGTGTTCTCAATTCATGGCTTGCGTAGCGTGCAAAGGCTTGCTCACGTTTGATAAGGGAGTTGATTTCTCGACGATATTGATTGAGTTGATCGGTCAGTTGACGGAATTCAATCGCAGCATCGTCACTTACTCCAAATTCTTCGTTGAGGTTGAGTTTGTTCGACTCAAGCTGTGCAGAGAGAGAGTTAAATGGTTCAATAAGCCGTTTGGATAATCGATAAAGTATTGAACCAAAGCAAAAAATTAGGATAGAGAGCAATGTGAGTATGAACATTGTTGCGTACACTGATTCTGTTTGGTCCAGTTCGATAAGGTCTATTTCAGACAGTAGAATAATAGGATAGGTTTTTCCTTGGTGTGTGTACTCACCAACATAGACCATGCGCGAGTTTGGTTCTTGACCCACTTCGCCAAGGAAGTTTTCTCTGCCTTTTATAAATTTAGAGTACTCTTCCGGTATGAGAGTTGGGTCATTATAGGCGGTGGTCAGTTCATCTATTCTTAATTCACCATTCTCCCCAGCTTGAAACTGACTGATGGCGTAGTTGCGGTCAATCAGGATTCGCCTTTCGCCGACGCTGTCTTCAGACAAAAACAGTGCAGATATAAAGACCACATAGACAAATGCCGTCACAATCACCGCCATTAAGCCAAAGAAAAGCGCTAAGCGGCCTGTTAGGGTTTTTGTACTAGTGAGAACATTGAGAATCAATTGTAAGACTCCAGGCGGAATCCAACCTTAGGAACCGTAATTAGCATCTGGGTATCAAAGGGCTTATCGAGTTGATTACGCAGTTGGTAGATGTGACTACGTAGCACATCGTTGTTCGGTTCGTCTTCTTCCCATAGCTTGTACGAGATGTCTTCACGCGTTACCACTTCAGGTGCATTCTGGCACAGCATCTCAAGAATGGTATAGGTGGTTGGGTTGAGTGCAAGTAGCTTGTCTTGACGGTAAGCTTTGCGGGTTTTCTGGTCGATGGTGAGCTCGTCAAATTGAAGCTTAGAGGAGGCGACTTTTCCGCGGTAACGGCGAACCAGCGCATTCATCCTTGCTTCGAGAATATCTAAGTCAAAGGGCTTGGTGAGATAGTCATCTGCACCGTGGTCAAAGCCTTTCAGCATATCTTCGCGGCTATCGAGTGCAGTCAGCATCAGGATCGGCGTTGCGTTGCCTTGATCTCGTAGTTTGTTGCAAACTGTCAGTCCATCCATTCGTGGCAACATCAGATCTAAAATAATGATATCAAAAGAGTTATCCATCGCGAGTTGCAGGCCAAGCTCACCATTGTCGGCATAATCGAGTTCCATGCCAATACACTCAAAATAATCAAACAAGACACCTGCAATTTCACGGTTATCTTCGACCAATAGAACTCGTTTCATTTTGATTCTCATACAGAAATAGACACTAACATTATCCTGGGTGAGCGTGAAAAATATGTCAATAACATAACTTTCACTTATGGGCGCGTAAATTGATCTCAGATTAATAAATAGAAGAACGTATTATGTCTGAACTTCATATTAGCCGACCTAAAGAATCCCTCTCGCAGATCCACCCAGCGGTTTTGCTGTCTATCATTGTGCCTTTTTATAACGAACAAGAGGTGTTGGAAGAGTTTCATTCACGCTTAACCAAGGTGTTAGATAGCCTGCCGATTACCAGTGAGATCGTTTATGTCGATGATGGCAGTAAAGATAACAGCTTAGACGTGGTGAGCTCATTTACCTCGATCAACAGTTCTATTTCTGTTATCGGACTGAGCCGCAATTTCGGTAAAGAGTCGGCGATGAGTGCAGGCTTAGAGCATTGTCGCGGACAAGCGGTGATCTTATTAGATGCAGACTTACAAGATCCCCCTGAGTTAATTCCTCAAATGATTGCCAAATGGCGTGAAGGCTATGACGTGGTCAACATGCAACGTCGCCAACGTGATGGAGAAACTTGGTTTAAGAAGTTCTCAGCGGCGAGCTTTTATAAAGTGATGAATGCAGCGGCGAAGATTGATGTTCCTGAGAATGTCGGTGACTTCCGACTGCTGAGCCGTGAAGTTGTCGATCATATTAACCAATTGCCAGAACGTAACCGCTACATGAAAGGCATTTTTTCATGGCCGGGCTTCCGCCAAGCGACCATTCAATTTAATCGTGATGCGCGTTTCTGTGGGGAGACGAAGTGGAATTACCTTAAGCTGATCGGGTTAGCAATGGATGGCATTACGTCATTCTCGATTCGACCGCTGCGCATTGCGACGGCTGTGGGTGGTTTAGTTGCGTTGAGCGCGTTTATCTACGGCGTCATTATTGTCTTCAAAACCATGATGTTTGGTGAGCCAATCACAGGCTACCCATCCATGATGGTGGTTCAACTTGCCCTCGGCGGCATTCAACTTCTGAGTATCGGTTTAATGGGGGAATACATAGGTCGTATCTTCATTGAAACCAAGAATCGTCCTTTGTATTTGATCCAGTCTGTGGTTGATACACCCGCATTAAAAACACACTTTAAACTAGAGGAATCGGCATGAGCCTGAATAGAACGCACCTATGGTATTTACTGGCTTTTGCTCTGGTTTTGAGGCTTTTATCCCTAGCGACATACCCACTAATGGATACCACGGAAGCACGCTATGGTGAAATGGCTCGTTTGATGATCGAAACGGGAAATTGGTTAACTCCACAATTCGATTACGGTATTCCTTTCTGGGGCAAGCCTCCAATGTTTACTTGGATGAGTGCGGTTGGTATTCAGCTATTTGGCCTGAATGAATTTGCGGTTCGTGCACCCCATTGGCTAGCTGGTGTCGCGACGATTCTATTGACCGCTTATATGGCAAAACGAGTGGGTCAGAGCGCGTTAGTTACTGCTGTTGTATTGGCAACATGTGGAATCTTCTCGATTGCTGCTGGCGCTGTAATGACTGACATGGCATTAACCTTGTCTATGACGATTGCGATGTTGGGGTTTTATCTGTGCTGGCAAGGAGAAGGAAGCGATAAGACCAATAGAAATTGGGGATATATCGGTTTCATTGGTTTGGCGCTAGGCTTACTTGCAAAAGGTCCTGTTGCGATTGTTATCATGGGTATCGCGGTTTTCCCCTGGTTAGTTTTACAACACGGGTTTATTGGCGCTTTCAAAGTCCTTTGGCAACGTTTCCCACTGTTATCTGGTATTGGTGTAATGCTAGCTATTGCGTTGCCGTGGTACATCATGGCTGAAATCGCGACACCAGGGTTTATTGATTATTTCATCGTTGGTGAACATTTCAAACGCTTTGTAGTAAGCGGCTGGGAAGGGGATCTTTATGGTTCTGCTCATGATGAAACGCGAGGTATGATCTGGGTATTCTGGATTCAAGCCGCGGCGCCTTGGTCGATTATTTTACCTGTTTTAGCGTTCGCTCGTCGCAGCAAAATCGCTCAAATTAACGCTGAAAATCGTGGGCTATTTTCATTTCTGGTGTGCTGGTTAATCTCACCTCTAATTCTATTCACCATGGCAGGTAACATTCTTCCTGCTTACGTGTTACCAGGTATTCCTGCTCTTGGTTTGTTGGTTGCTATACTCGTAGTGGAAAAAGATAAGAAGTGGTTCTCGAGCGTGGCATTAGTTCTTCCAGTGTTGCTGATGATTGCGATGGTTTACTTAAACCTAGGTAAGGCGAACGAGAAGAGTGATCGTATCATCTTCGAACAGATTACGGATTCTGCGCCAAGCTTCTATGTGGGTAAGCGACCATTCTCCGGTCAGTTTTATAGCCACGGGCAAGCAAAGAAACTGCTCGATATCGAGCAACTAGATGGCATCGACAAGTTCTACTTGATTGGTAAAAGGGCAGAAGTAGAAACCAAGATAAAAGAAAATGCGTTGACCTGTATTTTGGAACCAACGGTGAAAATAAAGCGTGCTTTATTCACTTGTTATAGCCAAAACATCAAACCCAATCTGTCGTTGAGTCACATCCGAAGTGAAAGTGATGTTCAGCGTTAACTCAGGACTGCAAATGCTCAACAACAAGCTTCAGGCACAAAGTCAAAAGCTCCAATCCCATCATAAGATGGTTCGATTTGCTGTGGTTGGTGCTGGTGGGTTTGTTGTTGATTGTGCGGTATTTGCCTTTCTGCATTACATTGTTGGTTTGCCTTTAATGACGGCGAGAATAGGCTCGTTCATTGCTGCTGCAACGACAACGTGGTTTGGTAATCGCGTGCTGACTTTTGGGTTCAAGGGGCAGGGGCGTTGGTCTGATAAACTGATTCAGTGGCAAAAATTCATGTTCTCCGCATCGATATCAGCGGTACCTAACCTGCTTTGCTTTAAGTTGATGGTAGAACTACTGCCAGTGTTTACTGGCGCTGTGTTTATCGCAATGGCAGTTGGTATCTTGGTCGGTATGGTGACTAACTACCTATTTAGTCAATATTGGGTCTTTACTCGTTAAACTCCTTGTAATCATATAGCCAAGTAGTTATTGATAACAGACATGAAAAAGCGCAGCTAAATAGCTGCGCTTTGTGTTTTTGTGTTCGCTAATAGTATCGGCTTATAAGATTAGCGTTGTGCGGCACGTTGACGGCTCTTTCCGTTACCTGCTGGTTTTCCACCTTGGCCATTACCACCTTTATTGCGGTTTGGTTTGCCATTGCCTTGCGATTGACCGCCCGGTCCTTTCTTGATGAAGCCCGTTGCTGGCTTACGAGAGTTTCCATTACCACCACTGTTACCTTGGCCACCATTGCCGTTACCAGCAGGTTTCTTACCACCTGGTTTAGGCTTATTGCCACCAGATTTAGAGTGGTTACGTGGCTTCTCGCCGCCTAATCCTGGTTGAGATTTGCTGTGCTTAGTAGCAAAACGTTGTGAACCGTGACGACCAGACTTGCGACGCTGCGCTGGTGTTTGAGCATCAAAGTCATCTTCAGGAACCAAGCAACCTGGTTTATCACCAATCAGGTGTTTTTTACCCATGTCGATCAAAGCTTCACGAATCAGTTTCCAGTTCTCTGGATCGTGGTAGCGAAGCAGTGCTTTATGCAGACGACGTTGACGGTCACCTTTTGGCACAGGAATATCTTCACGCTTTTTGTATTTAACGCGTTTCAGAGGGTTTGTCTCTGAGTAGTACATCGACGTTGCGTTACACATTGGCGATGGGTAGAAGTTCTGTACTTGGTCACACTCGTAGTTGTGCTTTTTAAGCCACAATGCCAGGTTCAGCATGTCTTCATCTTCTGTGCCCGGGTGAGCCGAGATGAAGTAAGGAATTAGGTACTGCTTCTTACCGGCTTCAGCGCTGTACTTCTCGAACATCTCTTTGAAACGATCGTAAGTGCCCATACCCGGCTTCATCATCAGATCCAGAGGGCCTTTCTCAGTATGCTCTGGAGCAATCTTCAAATAGCCACCTACGTGGTGCGTTACAAGCTCACGCACGTATTCTGGTGATTCAATCGCTAAGTCGTAACGAACACCGGAAGCGATCATGATCTTCTTAACACCTGGTACTTTTCTCGCTGAACGGTACAGGTCGATGGTGTGTTTGTGGTCTGTGTTTAGCTTCTCACAGATTTTCGGGAACACACACGATGGACGGCGACAGTTCACTTCTGCTTTCGGGTCTGAACAACCTAAACGGTACATGTTCGCCGTAGGGCCGCCCAAGTCAGAAATGGTACCAGTAAAGCCAGGCACCTTATCTTTGATGTCTTCGATCTCATCCAAGATAGACTCTTTCGAACGGTTCTGGATGATACGACCTTCGTGCTCTGTGATTGAACAGAAAGAACAACCACCAAAACAACCACGCATGATGTTCACCGAGGTTTTGATCATCTCGTAGGCTGGAATCTTTGCTTTGCCGTACATCGGGTGTGGTACACGCTGATAAGCAAGACCGAACACGTAATCCATCTCTTCTGTTGCTAGAGGGATTGGTGCTTGGTTAACCCAAAGCTCGCGGTCACCGTGACGTTGAATCAGAGCCCGGCCTGAGTACGGGTTTGTCTCTAGGTGTAAGATACGGCTTGCGTGAGCGTAAAGAATACGGTCGTTGTTAAGCTTTTCGAACGCAGGTATACGAACCGCGGTTGTTTTCGCATCGTGACGAGAAGGGCGAATCGTAATTGGCTGCGCCTTTGGCTCTTCATCTTTTTTGGTATCGCATTGCGTTTCCACTTCGTACGGGTTTACTGGTACGTAAGCTTTATTTGGCTTTTCGATACGAGAAGAGTCGATGAT